>DASRNZ010000113.1:0-7900 GCA_035647155.1 Thiopseudomonas sp. | reverse complement strand
GAACTATATGTTGCACACCACCAAGGACGACTGATGCGTATCCAAGCAGTATTGTTTGATATGGATGGCACACTGCTGGATACGGCGCAAGATTTTTACGCTATTATCCAGAGTATGCGTGCGGAGCATGGCCTTGCCCAGCTCAAAGATGAAGCAGGCTTTCGCCAGCATATTTCGCAAGGCGCACTGGCCATGGTCGCCCATGCCTTTGCTTTAGAATTGGACGATCCTGCGCTGCCCGCTTTACGCGATAATTTTCTCGCGCGTTATGAGGTGCAGTATGCGCAGTTGACCAAGCCTTTTCCTGGGGTTTTAGATCTTCTGCAGCGCTTAGATAATGCAGATATCCGCTGGGGTGTTGCCACTAATAAACCCCTGCGTTTTGCGCAACCTTTGATGGATGCATTGAATCTATCGTCTCGCAGTGCCGTTTTACTCTGCCCTGATCATGTTGAGCGCAGCAAGCCAGCACCGGATATGCTCTTGCTGGCCTGTGAGCAGTTGCAACTTGATCCGCGCCAAGTCATTTATGTTGGCGATGATCAACGGGATATTGACGCAGGTCGTGCTGCCAACATGCACACGGTTGCCGTGCGTTATGGCTACAACCAAACGCATGACAACCCAAGTAACTGGGGGGCGGACGCTGTGATTGAGATCATTGGCGAACTAGAAGAGCTGCTCGAACGCAATGCAGCAGCTCACTGCGGTTGAGTGAGCGATCTGCTCAATAGGCAGTGAATACACGCTTTATAAGCGTACCTTATTGATTTTAAAGAGATGAGTTATGTTTGATTACACTGCACCAGCTCAATTATTAAAAGACCGTATCATTCTTGTCACTGGTGCGGGTCGCGGCATCGGTGCTGAAGCGGCGCGCTCCTATGCAGCCCTCGGCGCAACCGTATTACTCTTGGGTAAAACTGAAAAACGTTTAAATGCTGTCTATGATGAGATTGTTGCTGCAGGCCATCCTGAGCCTGTTGTGATTCCGCTGGATCTAGAAAAAGCCAACCCAGAGGCGTATACCGAATTAGCCGCCATGATTGAGACTGAGTTCACTCACCTTGATGGTTTACTGCATAACGCCTCTATCTTAGGTCCACGCACACCGCTGGAGCAGTTAGCCGGTGAAAACTTCGCCAAGGTCATGCAAATTAACGTCAATGCGATGTTTATGCTCAATAGCGCTATGGTGCCCTTACTGCGCTTATCAAAAGATGCCTCAGTGATTTTCACCTCAAGCAGTGTTGGGCGTAAAGGTCGAGCCTACTGGGGAGCTTACGCTGTGTCTAAGTTCGCGACAGAAGGCTTGATGCAAGTGATGGCCGATGAAATGGATGACACCCCTATTCGGGCCAATAGCATTAACCCTGGCGCGACTCGCACTGATATGCGTGCCCATGCCTATCCCGGCGAGAACCCGCTGAACAATCCAACACCTGCTGAAATTATGCCACTGTATTTATACTTAATGGGCCCTGATAGCACAGGTGTAACGGGACAAGCTTTTAATGCGCAGTAACTGATCTGCACGCTGCAAAGGTAGCGCCATAATCTACGTTTGGCACTACCTGCTCAACTTCCCTTCCCTACTCTTTCTAAATGCCAATTTAATAGCTCTTACCTCCAATAGAGCACACGCGTCATAATTCTGACACCTTTGTTTCAGCCCAAGCACAGCATACTGGCCTTTTGCCAAGACCCAATCTTAAAGAAACTCTAAACTATTGATTTTAAAGGGATAAAATAGTTGGCACGATAATCGCTTACCTATAAGTAAGATCGCTTAAGGTGAGACATTATTATGAATACACAACCCGCTGGCAATATTATCAATATTGATAAAAATACTGCACGACGCTCTTCTGATGCAGCGCAGATGCTACCGCTTATTGCTTTGTCGCATGCGGAAGTCCGCCAGCAGTTAACTATGCAATTACAAAGCTCGCTGGATTTACGTTTGATCTTAGAGATGTTTTTTACTACATCACAGCGCCTGATCAACTATGATTCTCTGGCTTTTAGTCATGCAGGACAAAATATTGACATTAGTTTGGGTGTGCATAAAAAGCACAGCGTTAAATACAACCTCAGCTACCAAGGTGAGCACTTAGGTGATATCACCTTTACTCGTGAAAGTACTTTTAGTGAAAGTGAGCTGGGAGATTTTGAGTCAATTATCGCCAGTTTGATTTTGCCTATGCGCAACGGCCTGCTCTACACAGCAGCTTTACAAAGTGCACTGGAAGATCCATTAACCGGTGCTGGCAATCGCTTTGCGATGCAGCAAACATTAGAGCGTGATATCGCCACTGCGCAGCGTCATCAGCAGCCTCTATCAGCATTAATGATTGATATTGATTACTTTAAGCGGATCAATGACAGCTATGGTCACAGTGCGGGCGATGCAGTTTTAATTGAGGTGGCTAAAACCATTCAAAAACAATTGCGTAGCACTGATGCCCTATTTCGCTATGGCGGCGAGGAATTCTTAGCAGTATTACCAAATACATGCAGTCAAGGTGCAACCTTAGTCGCTGAACGTCTACGAGAAAGCTTGGAAGCATTACTGATTGATTACGAGGAGCATTCTATTGCATTGACAGCCAGCATTGGCTGCGCAACATTAGGTGCACAAGAATCTTTACACGACTTATTACAGCGCTCAGATATTGCGCTGTATGCGGCTAAACACTTGGGTCGCAACCAAGTGCAACTTGCACTCTAAACTAAGAGTGTAAGTTGCAGTATTAACACCTAAAGCCAGATTTACTCAGGACGTAAGCGACGTACGGTTGGCTTTTTAGCGCCCATCGACTTCGGCCCCGTTGTGGAACCTAGACGTGAACGGCGCGCACCTTTATCGAAGTCATCAGGTTTTTCTTTATTAGTGCTGTATACAGTTTTCTTTTCTGGACGACGATTATCACGCACCTGAGCAACAGGACGAGCAATTTTACGCTGCTGGCGCTCCAGTTTTTCCTTAGCTTTCTCGCTGACTTCAGCTAAAGCAATCGGCTCAAGGCCCACTTCCTTACTGAGAATATCAACTTCGGCCTGCCCCATTTCACGCCAGCGCCCGACGCTTAACTCTGAAGTTAAGAATACAGGTCCAAAACGTACACGCTTCAAGCGACTCACCACTACATCTTGTGATTCCCACAAACGACGTACTTCACGGTTGCGGCCTTCCATAACCACACAGTGGAACCAACGGTTAAAGCCTTCACCACCGGGTGCAGCCTGCACGTCAGTAAACTTAGCTGGACCATCTTCAAGCATCACACCGTTTTTCAGGTTTTCAATCATCTCTTCAGTGACTTCACCACGCACACGCACCGCGTATTCACGGTCCATTTGATACGAGGGGTGCATCAAGCGATTCGCTAGTTCACCATCAGTGGTGAACATCAATAAACCAGTAGTGTTGATATCCAAACGACCGATATTAATCCAACGACCGGTATGCGGGCGCGGTAAGCGGTCAAATACAGTTGGACGCCCTTCAGGGTCTTTACGTGTACAGACTTCGCCTTCAGGCTTGTTGTAAATCAGCACGCGACGCTGCAGGTAAGTTTCTGCATCTTGCTTCAGTGGACGGCCATCAACAGTGATGGCATCCAATGCATCCACGCGCGCACCCAACTTGGCAACACGTGAGTTGACCAATACGCGGCCATCGCTGATCCACTGCTCAATATCGCGACGTGAGCCGAAGCCCATACGTGCGAGTACTTTCTGCAGCTTTTCGCCAACCGGTGCAACAGCACCTTTCTTGGCTTTATTGTTTCGTGGTTTCTCAACTACTGGTGCAGTAGTCTTTTTGGTTTTATCTTTCATATAAGCACCTCCCGGTGGGTCGCTTTTAATTATTAAATTGCAAAATTTGCAAGTTGGCTATCATACGCGTCGCTCAATCATTAGACGATATAAATCAGTCAGTACGCTGAGTTATATGCCACGCTTGGTGAATCTTTTTATTGCGCGCAAAGTCAGGATCAAAGGTTTTCTCGGTGATATTGGTCACCTGATAGCGAGCCTCAACACTTTCATCCATTACAAAACGGCGGAAGTTATTGGAGAAATACAAGCTACCACCGGGCGCTAAGCGTGCCATTGCCCGATCTAGCAGCACAATGTGGTCACGCTGAATATCAAACACCTCTTCCATACGTTTTGAGTTAGAGAAGGTCGGAGGATCAACAAAAATCAGGTCATACATGTCACGATCATTTTCCAACCACACCATCACATCAGCGTGAACTAAATCATGTTTATCAGAGAAACCGTTGAGGGCCAGATTACGCTTAGCCCAATCCAGATAGGTTTTGGATAGATCCACGCTGGTGGTAGTACGCGCACCACCTTTCGCCGCATGCACAGTGGCTGCAGCGGTATAGCAAAATAGATTTAAAAAGCGCTTACCTGCTGCTTCCTGCTGAATGCGCATACGCATGGGGCGGTGATCAAGGAAGATACCGGTATCCAAGTAGTCAGTTAAGTTCACCAGCAGCTTAACGCCACCTTCGCTGATATGCATAAACTGGCCGCGTTCAGCTTGACGCTCATATTGACGCGTACCGGCTTGACGCTCACGACGTTTAATCACAATGCGCTCGGGTGGTACATCCAACACCGTTGGAATCGCTGCTAAAGCATCTAAAAAGCGGCCTTTAGCTTTTTCTGGATCGATAGTCTTAGGTGCGGCATATTCTTGAACGTGCACCCAGTCTGCATAGAGATCAACAGCTAAAGCATATTCAGGCATATCTGCATCGTAGAGGCGGTAGCATTCAACTTCTTCTTTACGTGCCCACTTGCCCAACTGCTTTAAATTCTTTTTTAGACGGTTAGCAAACATCTGTCCGCCTTCGCTTAAACGCGCCGTTTCTACTGGAGCCACTGTGCGCTCAGGCTCACCGGTTAAGCGAGGTGCTTCATCGTGATCAACAACAGCGGCACCCGACTTGGCCTGTGTGCTCATGCGATCAGATAGAACAAAGCGTTCTGGCTGCACTTGGAATAACAGCAGACGGCAAGGTAAGGCACCATTAAACAATGAGTACTGCTTATGACTGCGTAAGCCCATGCGCTTACCCAATTGTGGCGCACCGGTAAATACCGCTGCTTCCCAACCTAAACACGCCGTACGCAAACGCTCACCTAAATACTGATAGAGATAGAGCAAGCTAGCTTCATCACCTAAACGCTCACCATAAGGTGGGTTAGTGACCACTAGGCCGGTTTGACCTTGGTCGGGTTTTGGCTCAAATGTGGCCAATTCACCTTGGTACACATTCACCCAGCGCTCAAGTCCTGCCCGCTCGATATTATTGCGCGCCGGCTGAATCAAGCGTGGATCGCCTTCATAACCACGTATCCACAAAGGTGGCTTAGACAAGCCGATCTCGGCACGTTCTTGTGCTTCTGCAAATAGCGGCTGCCAATCTTCAGGGTTGTGACCCAACCAGTTGGTAAAGCCCCAACGCTCACGGCGTAAGTTAGGTGCAATATCCGCCGCCATCATGGCGCCTTCAATCAGGAATGTACCGACACCACACATAGGGTCAACCAAGGCTGCGCCCTGCTCGGCCAATGCTGGCCAACCTGCACGTAACAAAATAGCGGCGGCGAGGTTTTCTTTTAACGGTGCAGCACCCTGCTGCAAACGATAGCCGCGCTGGTGCAAGCTGGTACCGGACAAGTCCAGTGACAAGGTTGCTTCACCACGATTGAGGTGTAAGTGAATACGAATATCTGGACTGATTTTATCAACTGATGGACGATTACCCTCTTTATCACGCAAGGCATCCACAATCGCATCTTTAACTTTTAACGCACCAAAGTGGGTGTTATCAATACCTGATCCACGGCCGGTAAATTCTACCGACAATGTACCATTGGCTTGTAAATGCTCAGCCCAATCGATGTCATTGACGCCGTGATACAAGTCTTCAACAGTTTTTACGCTAAAACGTTTCAGTACCAACAGAACTCGGTTTGCCAGCCTCGACCACAGACACATCCGATAGGCTGCTTCCATGGTGCCGCGTCCTGAGACGCCTGATAAATGTTCACGAGCATCGTTTAGACCAAGCGATTGCGCTTCATCAAGCAACAGACCCTCAAGGCTTTTTGGGCATGTTAGGTACAGTTCTACTTCTTTATTGGCCGGCATAAAATTTCCAGTGGGTACTTAATTTAATTCTATTTTCTATATCTAGCGTTTTGATGGATCACTAAGGTGACCTTTCATCGGTTTTATCACGCTAGCTCGAATTCTGAGTCATCGTTTATCGTGGGCATTTCAAGACTAAAAAGCACGATAAACAGCGCTTGAGTGTCTTTAATTATGAAACCATTTATTACTTATGCCCTTTTACTACAAAAACAGCAGCTGCATATACGAAAACAATCATTCCATCCTTTACGCAGATTGGTTAGAAATGGGATGAGCTTTTCGCTTTTTGCACTGCTCGAAACTCATCTTGGAGCATATGAGTTTCTTAACTGTACAGTATAAGGCTTTACTCTAAAGCCAACGGCAACATTCTAGTCAATAACTGAGGGCAACACCCAATGAGAAGACTCAAGCGTGATCCGTTAGAACGTGCTTTTCTACGTGGCTACCAGCATGGTGTCACAGGTAAATCGCGTGAACTCTGTCCATTTAATTTAGCAACTTCCCGCCAAGCTTGGTTAAACGGCTGGCGTGAAGGGCGCGGCGATAACTGGGATGGTTACCGCGGCACTGCTGGCCTGCAACGGCTTAATGAACTCAATGCCGTAGGCTAGCCGAGTACTGAGTTTATAGCGTGAGGCGCTAATGATGGCCTCACGCTTTTATAATTAACTTTTACTGCGTGATACTGCAGCAATCGCATCCACTGAAGCACGAATCAACTCAGGGCCTTTATAAATAAAGCCAGAATATATCTGCACTAAACTTGCTCCCGCTTCAATCTTCTCTGCGGCATGCTGACCTTCAGTAATACCGCCTGCAGCGATAATAGGGATACGACCCGCCAACGTTTCAGCCAGTACTCGTACCACATGAGTACTTTGCTCACGCACGGGCGCACCGGATAGACCACCCGCTTCATCTGCATGCAACATACCCTCAACACCGGCACGTGACACCGTTGTATTGGTCGCAATCACTGCGTTCATACCCGTTTCAAGCAAGATATTAGCGACATCAGTAATTTCTTCATCAGTCATATCTGGCGCGATTTTAATCGCTAAAGGCACTAACTTACCGTGTAAAGCAGTCAGTTCTTCTTGGCGTTGGCGTAAAGTGCTGAGCAGATTCTTAAGTGAATCACCAAACTGCAATGAGCGCAGGCCTGGCGTATTGGGGGAACTGACGTTCACTGTAATATAGCTGGCACTGCCATATACTTTTTCCATACAAATCAGGTAATCGTCTGCAGCATTTTCCACAGGCGTATCAACGTTTTTACCAATATTGATACCCAGCACACCTTCAAACTTCGCATTTCTTACACGTGCTAATAAGTGATCAACACCGAGATTATTAAATCCCATGCGGTTGATGACACCCTCCGCTGCAGGTAAACGAAACAAGCGCGGTTTAGGATTACCGGGTTGTGGGCGTGGTGTCACGGTACCGATTTCAATAAAACCGAAACCTAATCCAGACAAACCTAAAATAGCATCACCGTTTTTATCTAATCCTGCAGCTAAGCCAACTGGATTAGGAAAATCGATACCCATAACACGTATAGGCAGTGCCGCTGGCTGTTTAACCACTCGACGTGGTAAACCTAAACGTCCCGCAGCACCGAGTAAATCGATGGTAACTTCGTGTGCAGTTTCAGCTGATAATTTAAAAAGTAAACGACGCGATAAATTGTACATAGATAAGTATCAAAAC
>DASRNZ010000112.1:0-4675 GCA_035647155.1 Thiopseudomonas sp. | reverse complement strand
TAGCTTGAGCTGGAAGCTAGAACAATAGGGGGTAAACTCGATGGCATACAGACTCCTTAAAAAGCGCAATAGTTGAGCGCACTGCGTACGCGACGCTGTCGAGCGGCACAGGATCGGTTATACTCTGTCAATTCGAGTAACAACCGCAGTGCAACAGTTTATTGAACAATGAGCTTAACCTATGATGCTCACTGTTGCCGCACCCATGTTGAGGGCTTTGTATGTTTGAAAATTTATCCGATCGCCTCGCGCAAACGCTACGCCATGTTACGGGTAAGGCGCGTTTAACCGAAGACAATATCAAAGACACCTTACGTGAAGTGCGCATGGCGTTGCTTGAGGCCGATGTGGCTTTGCCGGTTGTCAAAGATTTCGTCAATGCGATTCGTGACCGTGCTGTCGGTGTTGAAGTATCACGCAGCTTGTCGCCAGGCCAAGCGTTTATCAAAATTGTGCAGGCTGAATTAGAAAGCTTGATGGGTGAGGCCAATGAAGACCTCGCACTGAATGCTACGCCGCCTGCAGTGATTTTAATGGCCGGTTTACAAGGTGCGGGTAAAACCACCACCGTAGCTAAGCTGGCGCGCTTCTTAAAAGAGCGCAAAAAGAAAACCGTGATGGTGGTCTCGGCTGACGTGTATCGTCCTGCAGCGATTAAGCAGTTGGAAACACTGGCTAATGAAGTCGGCGTGACCTTCTTCCCGTCGGATATCAGCCAAAAGCCACAAGATATTGCCACTGCAGCAATTAAAGAAGCCAAGCTTAAGTTTATTGATGTGGTGTTAGTGGATACCGCAGGTCGTCTGGCGATTGATGCTGAGATGATGACTGAAATCAGTGATCTGCATACAGCAATCAATCCGATTGAGACGCTCTTTGTCGTTGATGCCATGACAGGCCAAGATGCGGCCAATACCGCTAAAGCCTTTAATGATGCGCTGCCGTTAACCGGTGTGGTACTGACTAAAGTCGACGGTGATGCGCGTGGTGGTGCGGCGTTATCAGTGCGTGCTATTACCGGTAAGCCGATTAAGTTTTTAGGTATGGGTGAAAAAACCGATGCCTTAGATCCATTCCACCCTGACCGTATTGCTTCGCGCATTTTAGGTATGGGTGATGTTCTCAGCTTGATTGAACAAGCCGAACAAACCATTGATAAAGATAAAGCTGAGAAACTGACCAAGAAACTGAAAAAAGGCAAGGGCTTTGATTTAGAAGACTTCCGTGATCAGTTGCAGCAAATGAATAAAATGGGCGGCATGGGCGGCCTATTAGAAAAAATGCCGAATATGGGCGGAATGAATTTAGCGCAAATGGGCGGTGCCCAAGGCGCAGCAGAAAAACAGTTTAAACAGATGGAATCGATTATTAACTCGATGACCCCAACTGAGCGTCGTGAGCCTGAAATTATCAGTGGTTCGCGTCGTCGTCGCATTGCGATGGGTTCTGGCACGCAGGTGCAGGACGTTGGCCGTCTAATTAAGCAACACAAACAGATGCAAAAAATGATGAAAAAATTCACTACCAAGGGCGGCATGAGCAAGATGATGCGCGGCCTTGGTGGAATGATGCCTGGGGCAGGCGGGATGCCCAAGATGTAAAGAAGCACTGGAGTGCAAAATAGCCCTATGCAAATGGGCAGATAAACCTTAGAATATGCGGCCTTTCGGGCCATGCATGTTTGTGGTTCGTTTTGTTTGTAAAATACTTAAAGGAAAGAACTTTAATGGTAACTATTCGTCTAGCTCGTGGTGGCTCTAAAAAGCGCCCTTTCTACCATCTGACCGTGGCTAACAGCCGCAATGCTCGTGATGGCCGTTTTGTTGAGCGCATTGGTTTCTTCAACCCAGTTGCAACGGGTGGTGAAGTACGTTTGTCGGTTAACGAAGAACGCGCTACATACTGGTTAAGCAAAGGTGCACAGCCTTCAGAGCGCGTTGCGCAACTGTTGAAAGCTGCAGCATCAACTCAAGAAGCTACTGCTTAATTGGCTATGAATAAAACGTCTCCTATAACAGATGATCTAGTCGTTCTCGGCAAAATCGGTGCTGTGCATGGTGTGCGTGGTGAAGTAAGAGTGCATGCTTTTACTGAATCAGTTGAAAATTTGCTTGATTATCCGGTCTGGACATTACGTCGAGATCAGGACACGAAGCAGGTTAAGTTGACCAGCTGTCGTCCGCAGGGCAAAGCACTTGTGGCAAAAATCGAAGGCTTGGATGATCGTGAAATTGCGCGAACATACACTGGCTATGAGATTTGTGTGCCACGCAGTGAGTTACCTGAGTTAGAGGATGGCGAGTTTTACTGGAATCAACTTGAAGGTTTAAAGGTGATCAATCAAGACCAGCAGTTGTTTGGGATTGTTGACCATTTATTAGAGACTGGCGCAAATGATGTCTTAGTTGTTAAGCCCTGTGCTGGCAGCATTGATGATCAGGAGCGGTTGTTGCCTTATACGCAACACTGTGTGCAGTCTGTGGATTTGGCAGCAGGCGAGATGCATGTCGAATGGGATGCGGATTTTTAATGAGTAAATGCTTTGCGCGTTGAAGTTATCAGTCTCTTTCCTGAGATGTTTGCTGCGATTACCCAGTACGGCATTACTAGTCGTGCAGTAACGCAAGGGTTGCTCGAGCTTAATTGCTGGAACCCCCGTAGCTTTACTGAGGATCGACACCAAACAGTGGATGACCGGCCTTTTGGCGGTGGTCCAGGCATGGTGATGAAGATCAAACCTCTTGAGGATGCATTAGCTGCGGCTAAGCACGCCATTGGAGGGCCGGCTAAGGTGATTTACCTGTCGCCGCAAGGCCGTCAGCTTAAACAAGCCGCGGTCAGCGAGTTAGCTAAGCAGGATAATTTAATTCTGATTGCAGGTCGCTATGAAGGCATTGACGAGCGTTTTATTGAAACCTACGTCGATGAAGAGTGGTCAATTGGCGATTACGTGTTGTCTGGTGGCGAGCTACCAGCCATGGTGCTGATTGATGCTGTAACGCGGTTGCTGCCTGGGGCATTAAACCATGCAGATTCCGCACAAGAAGACTCCTTTAGTGATGGCCTTCTTGACTGCCCGCATTACACGCGACCGGTTAGGTATGTGGGCAAAGATGTTCCTGAGGTGCTACTTAGTGGCAACCATGAACATATCCGGCGCTGGCGATTGCAACAAGCCTTAGGGCGAACTGCAGAGCGTCGCGCTGATCTTCTGGATAGCCGCTCGCTTTCTGGAGAAGAGAGAATGCTGTTAGACGAGTACTTTCGTCAGCAGAACGATAGTTAATTAACGTATCGATGGTAAATCATAAGGATTTGCCTTCAGGAGCACAGAATGAAAAATGCACTAATTCAGCAGATTGAAGCTGAACAGATGACTAAAGAAATTCCAGTATTTTCCGCCGGTGATACTGTAATTGTTCAAGTTAAAGTAAAAGAAGGTGAGCGTGAGCGTTTACAGGCCTACGAAGGTGTTGTAATTGCTAAGCGTAACCGTGGTATCAACAGTGCTTTCACTGTTCGTAAAATTTCTAGCGGCGTAGGCGTTGAGCGTACGTTCCAAGTTTACAGCCCACTGGTTGACACAATTACTGTCAAGCGTCGTGGTGATGTTCGTAAAGCGAAACTGTACTACTTACGTGCTCTGTCTGGTAAAGCAGCGCGTATTAAAGAAAAACTGTCACGTTAATTCGTCCAGTGTTTCAAAACAAAGCAGCCTACGGGCTGCTTTGTTGTTTCTGAAGTTTATGAATTGAAGCAGATTTGATTGCGGCCATTATTCTTTGCCAGATACATACGGTGGTCAGCCAGAGAGAGTAATTGATCAGCAGTCTCCACCTTATCGGTGATGCGTTCTGCTAAGCCAATACTGACGGTCAGCGGAGTACCTTCGGGACGATTTCCTAGACCAGCGGCTTGGATACGCTCCATAGCTATTTGCCCTTGTTCTAAATTGGTGTTGGGCATCACCATTAAAAATTCTTCGCCACCCCAGCGTATTAAACAGTCCGAGTCGCGCAGGTTTTTGCTAAAGGCGGCGGTGAAATCACGCAATACAGTGTCACCTGCGTCGTGACCAAACTCATCATTCACCCTCTTAAAATAGTCGATATCAATAAAAGCCAGCGTGAGCGGTTGCTTGTGACGCTGAGCATTGGCCCATTGCAGAGTTAAGACTTCTTGACCACTGCCACGTGAAAAAGCATCGGTTAGAGGATCATGAATCATCTGGTGCACTAATGTGATCATAAAGGCTAGCTGACTGATGCCCGCCAGCGTTGTTGCGCCTGCAATGAGTGTCAGTAGCCAAAGGCTGCCAGCAAAGGTTGGATAGTTAAAGGTTGACCAGTTTAAGTAGCCAGTGACGGCTTGGGCGCAGACTAAGATCGCGGCTAATAATAAGTTTTCAGTCACACTCAGAGGAAAGATGGCTAAACCGGCCATCAGTAAAAAAGGTAAAAATGAATAGCCTGACACTATAGCAGTTGGCAAAGAGTCCATTTGATAGCTATTGAGCAGTGAATACGAAGCAACATAAAACAATGTCGGCAGGGTAAATAAAATCGCTATGGCGCTGTAAGCATTTACCAGCCCGCCGGTGGGGCGATAAAATACCAGTAAAGCGGTTAACGCTAGGCTCGTGGTGATGCGTAAAGCTGCCAGTTGTAGAAACAGC
>DASRNZ010000111.1:0-2863 GCA_035647155.1 Thiopseudomonas sp. | reverse complement strand
TTAACCTGTAAGACAAGGAGCTCCCGTAGTGAATGCTGTGCAACTGATCGTCGGCTTAGGTAACCCAGGCCCAGAATACGACCAGACCCGGCATAACGCGGGGGCTTTTTTCGTTGAACGCCTTGCTGAAAAGTATGGTGTCAACCTCAGCTTTGATAAGAAGTATTCTGGATTAACCGGAAAACTCAATCATCAAGGCCGTGATGTTCGCTTATTGATTCCGACCACCTATATGAACCGTAGTGGTCAATCCGTAGCCGCGCTGGCTAATTTCTTTCGTATTCAACCTGAAGAAATCTTAGTCGCACATGATGAGCTGGATATGCCGCCTGGCGTATGCAAACTCAAACAAGGCGGCGGACACGGTGGGCATAATGGTTTGCGCGATATTATTGCGTGCATGGCCAATCAAAAGAATTTTCATCGTTTGCGTATTGGTATCGGCCATCCAGGCCATGCTAGCCAAGTGTCTAATTATGTCTTAGGCCGCGCACCACGCAACGAACAAGAACTCACAAGCACCAGTATCGAATTCGCCCTTGGCGTACTGCCTGATCTCCTTGACGGTAATTTCTCCCGCGCAATGCAGCAGCTACACAGCCAAAAGGCTTGACTCTTTTTCTCCCGAGGGACTCATCATGGGATTTAACTGCGGTATCGTGGGTTTACCCAACGTTGGCAAGTCGACCCTATTTAATGCTTTAACCAAATCTGGTATTGCTGCCGAAAACTTTCCATTCTGCACCATCGAGCCAAACACTGGCATCGTGCCTGTGCCCGATCCTCGTCTAGGCCCGCTGGCTGAGATTGTGCAGCCCGAACGAGTTTGGCCCACCACCATGGAGTTTGTGGATATTGCAGGCTTGGTTGCCGGCGCATCTAAAGGCGAAGGTTTAGGTAATAAGTTCCTAGCCAATATCCGTGAAACTGACGCGATTGCTCACGTCGTACGTTGCTTTGAAGATGAAAACGTTATTCACGTATCCAACTCTGTCGATCCTAAGCGTGATATTGAAATCATCGACCTTGAGCTGATTTTTGCTGACCTTGATAGCTGCGAAAAGCAACTGCAGCGCGTCGCACGTAACGCCAAAGGTGGTGATAAAGACGCTGTTGCACAAAAAGCTTTACTTGAGCAGCTGATTAGCCACTTTACTGAAGGCAAACCAGCACGCTCGTTGCTAAAAAGCTGGAGCGAAGACGAGAAGCAACATGTGCTGGGTTTTCACTTATTGACCGTTAAGCCAGTGATGTATATTGCTAACGTAGCTGAAGACGGCTTTGAGGATAACCCTCTGCTGGATATCGTCCGCGCGATTGCCGAAGAAGAAGGCGCAATTGTAGTGCCGGTGTGTAATAAAATCGAAGCTGAAATTGCAGAACTCGATGACGGCGAAGAAAAGGATATGTTCCTTGAAGCGCTGGGTCTTGAAGAGCCCGGTTTAAACCGTGTGATTCGTGCTGGTTACGAATTGCTCGAACTGCAAACCTACTTCACTGCCGGTGTTAAAGAAGTCCGTGCCTGGACAACTAAGATTGGTGCAACCGCTCCACGTGCGGCTGCAGCGATCCACACTGACTTTGAAAAAGGCTTTATCCGTGCCGAAGTGATCAGCTACGAAGACTTTGTTCAGTACAAAGGCGAAGCCGGTGCCAAAGATGCTGGTAAATGGCGCTTGGAAGGTAAGGAATACATCGTTAAAGATGGCGATGTCATGCACTTTAGATTCAACGTCTAAATCCTCGCACCACCTGCACTCTAAACGCTGAACCTGTTATCAGCATCAGCGTTTAGAACTGCCACCCTCTGCGACTCTCTCCCCCGCAATCGACTCACACCTTAGCCTTCAAGCTCTTGCTCTAAGCGCTCACGACTATAAGTAATCTCAGTTTTACCATGCGCCGCAGGTTTACCATTGGCACCCATATTGGCAAATACAATGCGCTCGATGGTGAGAATATTTTTCTGCGTAATTTTATTGCGCACCACACAGCGCAAGGTCAGCGAAGCGCGGCCAAAGGCGGTGGCTTTAATACCCAACTCAATAATATCGCCTTGCCTAGCGGAGCTGACAAAGTTCACTTCAGAGATACGCTTGGTCACCACATTTTGATTACCCAATTGCACAATGGCGTAGATGGCTGCTTCCTCATCCACCCAGCGCAATAAACTGCCGCCAAACAAAGTGCCATTGGGATTTAAGTCTTCGGGTTTAATCCATTTTCGAGTATGAAAATTCATGCAGACGTCTCCTGCTGAGCGGCGCATACCGTGCGCACTCTAGTTGCGCTCTGATATTTGACCTTGTCTCAACTAAGCCCAGAACGCTCACACTTAGTCTGTTGAGTCTACATGATTACGCTGATAGACCTGTGCACCCATTGCCTGAATTTGCCCTTCAATCAGTGCTTCAAAAGGTCGCAATAAGCTGCTGAAATCGGCTTCAGGCTCAAGTATGCCCAGCGCATAATGTACCGCTTCTACAGTTGCTAGCGCCTCCTCACTGGGTGCTTTGCGCAAGCGATAACGACTGTTTAATCCAGCCGGCAATGTCACTCGCGGCAATGCAGCCAGCCACGGATTACAGTGCAAGATCTTCCGCGCCTTGCGCCATGTACCATCCGGCACAATCAGCAATAAAGGCAGCTCATGCGCTTGATAGGCCGTCAATTCCTGCGCCTGCTCACCTGGAAACAATACACAGGCACGGTAGCCTGGTTGCTGTAGATACTGCTCAATATTATCCACAGTCTCGGCTATGACTAATTGCGCATTCTGTAAGCCCAACGCCACAAAACGCGCTGTATTTAAAGCGTGCTTGGTTTCATCGGGGTGCTGCACAACTAAAATTTTAGTGCGACT
>DASRNZ010000110.1:0-2732 GCA_035647155.1 Thiopseudomonas sp. | reverse complement strand
GGACCTGGGGCAATCATGGTAAAGGTCACGCCAAAATTCTTGAAGCAAATCGTTGCAGCTTCTTCTTCAGTTTTTGCTTCCTGATTAAAATCATCACTGGCAAAACCCACCACCACTAAGCCCTGCTTGCCATAACGCTCATGCAAAGCTTCCAGGCCTTTAAACTGCCCAGTAAAACCACAGAAACTAGCGGTATTCACCACCAACATCGGCTTGCCCGCAGCCAGGTCGCATAAATTAACCGTGTCTTTAGAATGTAATTTAGGTAAGTCGTGATCCAGATAGGCGGGACATGCCACCTTGTCATCGGCAAAAGCAGGCGCAGCAGCCAGACCAAGCGTTAATGCTGCACTGAATAATAATTTCAACATAACCTGTCTCCTCATATTCCTGTATCAAAGTAGCGCAAAGCTCGCTCGGCAATGCTTAACACTTGGCCGTTGCGAGTTGATCCATTTAAGCACAACTGCAAAAACATGATCTATATTTTAACCTGTGTCTTTTATGCCGCTTATACCTTTGCTCAACACAGACAACACTCAACACATGCACAGGAAAATAGCGCATAAAAAAGGCACCAAAACGGTGCCCTTTTGTGTTCCATCAGTAGCAATTAGCCAGCGAAGCGAGCACGCGCCGCATGCAGCTTTTTAAAACTATCGAGCAAACGTAAATGCTTATCCAGCCCTTCCAACTTCATACTGGTTGGCGTTAAACCAGAGAAACGCACCGTGCCACTCAATGAACCGAGCACCGCATCCATCCGCTCCTCACCAAACATACGACGGAAAACCGGCTCATAGTCATCCATCTCCAGCTCATCATCCAACGCCACTTCCAGCGCCGCATTCATGGCCTGATAGAACAACTCACGCTCAACGGTGTTGTCGTTAAACTGCAGAAACTCCTCGACCAACTCCAAGGCTTCTTCAAACTGCTTCAGCGCCAGATAAATCAGCAGTTTCAGTTCGAGAATTGTTAGCTGACCCCACACCGTATTCTCGTCAAACTCCACGCCAATCAAAGTCTTAATATCAGTGTAGTTATCTAATTCGCTTTCTTCGAGACGCTCCACCAACGCAGCTAACTCATCGTCATTTAAACGGTGCAGATTGAGAATATCTTCACGGAAGAACAGCGCTTTATTAGTGTTATCCCAAATCAAATCATCGATCGGATAGACCTCAGAATAATCCGGCACTAGAATCCGGCAGGCGGTGGCACCGAGATGCTCAAACACCGCCATATAGACTTCTTTACCCATGTCTTCGAGCAGGCCAAATAACAACTCTGCTTCTTGGGCATTGCTGTTATTGCCGCCATCGATGAAATCCCACTCGACAAAATCATAATCCGCTTTGGCACTAAAGAAACGCCACGACACTACACCGCTGGAATCAATAAAGTGTTCCACCGAGTTATTTGGTTCAGTCACCGCATGGCTAGAAAAAGTCGGGCGGGCTAAATCATTCAGACCTTCAAAACTGCGACCCTGCAACAACTCAGTTAAGCTGCGCTCCAGCGCCACTTCAAAATTGGGGTGCGCACCAAAGGAGGCAAATACACCGCCAGTGCGTGGGTTCATCAAAGTGACGTTCATCACTGGGAACTGACCACCGAGCGAGGCATCCTTCACCAACACTGGAAAGCCCTGCTCTTCCAGCGCTTCAATACCCGCGAGAATACTGGGGTACTTGGCTAACACTTCACGCGGCACTTCTGGCAAAGCCATTTCTTCAGTGAGAATTTCGCGCTTGACTGCACGCTCAAAAATCTCTGACAAACACTGCACCTGCGCTTCCACCAGCGTATTACCAGCACTCATGCCGTTGCTGAGAAACAGGTTTTCAATCAAATTCGAGGGGAAATACACCACCTCGCCATCCGACTGACGCACATAGGGCAGCGAGCAAATACCGCGCTCGATATTGCCGGAGTTGGTGTCGTACAGATGCGAGCCACACAGCTCACCATCCGGGTTATAAATCGCTAAACAATGCTCGTCGAGAATACCCTTGGGCAGCTCATCCTTGGGACCCGGCTGAAACCACTTTTCATTGGGGTAATGCACGAAGGCGGCATTGGCGATGTCTTCGCCCCAGAACTGATCATTGTAAAAGAAGTTGCAGTTCAGACGCTCAATAAACTCGCCCAAGGCCGAGGCCAGCGCGCTTTCTTTGGTTGCGCCTTTACCGTTGGTAAAACACAGTTGCGACTGCGAATCACGCACATGCAGCGACCAGACATTAGGAACAATATTGCGCCATGAAGCGATCTCAATCTTCATGCCCAGATCAGCAATAAGGCCAGACATGGTGGCGATGGTTTTCTCTAGCGGCAGGTCTTTACCGGGAATAAAGGTCTGGCTGTTTTCATCCACTGACGTGCCCAGCAACGCCTGCGCATCAGCGTCAAGGTTATCGACAATATCAATGACAAATTCAGGCCCAGTCTGTACCACGCGCTTGACTGTACAACGGTCGATGGAACGCAAAATGCCTTGGCGATCCTTATCAGATATATCGCTTGGCAACTCAACCTGTATTTTAAAAATCTGCTTATAGCGATCTTCCGGATCAACAATATTATTCTGCGATAGACGAATATTTTCCGTCGGAATATCGCGGGCTTGGCAGTACAGCTTGACGAAATACGCCGCACACAGCGCCGATGACGCTAGAAAATAATCAAACGGACCGGGCGCAGAGCCCTCGCCCTTATAACGGATCGGC
>DASRNZ010000109.1:0-3974 GCA_035647155.1 Thiopseudomonas sp. | reverse complement strand
GTTGATTTCAACTTGTTCAAAAATGGCCAGTACTTAACCGCCACTGAAGACCATCGGGCGCTCGGTGAATACTGGGAGTCTATCGGTGGAATTTGGGGTGGCCGCTTCAATGACGGCAATCACTACAGCCTTGAGCATCAGGGGCGCAAATGAAGACAACCTTTCTGGCACTTGCGTTCGGTTTCATCGGCGGCGCGGTTTTGTCGTACAGCCAAACTGCGAAACACTATGAGGCCAAGGCGCGCGAGCTGGTAGAAGCCACAGCAAAAGCCGAGCAGATACGTGCTGACAAATCAAAGGAGCAGGTCGATGAATTATATGAAAAGTGGCGTGACGCTATCGTTATTCCTGAGCCTGTCACTGTTGTTGAGCGCGTGCTCGTCAAAGCAAAGTGTCCAGTGCAAGCCGATACAAGCGCCGGACTGGATCATGGAGCCAATGGAGTCCGAGTCGAACTTGCGGAACGAACTGTTCGAAGCATTGAGCGAGTAGCGATTAAGCATGAGCAAAATTACAAGAAGTGCGCCGCTCAGTTAGCGGGTGCGCAGGCTTTGTTATCCGCTGAATAGTGAACTTTAGTGATAGAATAATGCCAAAAATACACAAGGATCGCAGCGTGGATGAGGTTATGAGCATGTTAGTTTGGGTTGGTAATGGATTGATAGGGCTCGCAGCATGGGCGCTTGTATATACGGGGCTACCCGCTGAGCCTGCCGCTATTCTGACAGTGCTCATGTGTGTTGACTTTGTTGCTGGCATTAGCCGCGCTCATGCGCTAGGTGAATCAGTGACAAGCCATCGGATGAAGGTGGGTGCAATCACAAAATGCGGCGTTTTAACTGTGCCGTTGGTAATGGCGCTAACTGCTAAAGGACTAGGATCGGATTTCACATGGTTAGTTCAGTGGACTGTATCGGTTTTTATTTTATCTGAAACGTATTCGATTATTGCCAATATCTACGCGGCGCGAACCGGCATATTATTACCAGAGTTTGACGCAGTGAGTGCAGTACTTAAAAAAGTTCGAAGCTTAATTGACGTTCTAGACAAGCGCAATTAAAAAAGCCAGCGAGTAGGCTGGCTTGGTGTTATAGCTTCATAGCCTCATCAATCGCGTCTCGCATGCTGTGCAGATTACGCTCAACGATTGCGCTCGGTAATGTAACGCCTCCTAGTTTGTTATCAACGTCTGCCAGCCAGTCTAAGCGCGCCTTGTCTTTGAGTAACTCTTGCAGCTCGGCTTCTGTGTATATCTTGCTCATTTTCTAGTCGCTCCTAATGTTGCGCCGTACCAAGCTGCAATAATATCATTCGCCTTCTCTAGCAGATCTTCACGCTTAAACTCTAAGTGCATATTGCCGTTTATGTATGCGCGCGCTTTGTACATATCGCACTCATGCACGCCATCTTCTTGCCACGACTTGCCTAGCTCAGCTATCAACTCGTAGGACTCAAACTTTTTACCGTCAAGCGTTTTAAAGACTCTATCGATGTCGTCAATGCGGCTGTTGTGATGATAATTAATAACCAACCCTTGCGGTCCACAGCTCACAACGTTTCTGATTATGATCTTTTTAGGTATCTTAAATGCCGCATCTTCGTGGGTTTTATATGCACCGCTCAGGATTCTAAACATATCAACCAGTCCACGCGCAAACATTGTTTCCGAGTCCTGCAGTTTGCTTAGCAGCGTACCTTTTACGCTCTCCTCGTTAAACTCAGGCGCATCTTTGTAGAGCTGACTTTCAAACTCATCGAGCGCCCTTGTGTCCATTATCTGACGCAGGCCAGTAACGCCCATTAGCCGCTGCCATGCCTGTACTCTGATAGGTTTTAATGCTGCATCATGGTGCAGGTGGTGGCGATTGTGTACCTGAGACTTTACTCTTATCTTGTGACGCTCACCAATCTGCTCAGCCATATCTAGCAGTCTGTACGCATCTTTAACAAGCTGCTCAATGCGCGCAACGTCATCAATGGCTTCTTGTATTGTTACTGGCACAGCTACTGACTTGTGGGGGTTGTAGGTCATTTCACACTTACCTTTTCATTAAGCTGGTTCACGTTTATATACTCCCGCCGACGCTCAAGCAGTGACTTCAATTGCTGCTCTAGCCGCTCCTGCTGCTGATCAAATTCTCTTAATATCTGTTTTTGTTCACTGGTCATTTTAAATCCTCATTGATTCGCTGCTTAGCAATATCAAAATAGCCTTGGTCTAGCTCAATACCGATAAATCTGCGGTTCAGCAGCTTGGCCATCTTGCCAGTCGTGCCACTACCCATAAAAGGGTCGAATACTGTATCGCCTTCGTTGGACCAGCTTATGATGTGGTCGTGGGCCAAGGCTTCGGGGAATATAGCGGGATGCTTGTAGGCCTCTTTGTCTTTGGTTGAACTATTTAGCCCCGTATTGTATTGCCAAACATTAAACCTTTTGCCATGTGTTTTCCTGCCAACGTGCCTTCTGATGGTTCTATTTTCTTGTGACCGTCTTGAGGTCGTCTCCATACCAACAGAAGGGGGCTTGACGTTCTCTCTGTCGTTTATCGGGTTAAAAGTGCTTAATCTACCTTTACTAAAAATAAACATGAACTCAAAATTCTGCCAGTACGCTTTATTGCTCCCGACTGCGCCTTGCCCTGTCTTTTGATAAATCATCGTGTCGTGCAAATTAAAACCGCACTCCATAGCATACAAAGCCTGCTTAAAACTTGTACCTGTCTCACTCCCTTTAATGGTTGCATCACCAACAACCCAAACGACCACACCACCGTCTTTGGTGACTCGGTGCAATTCCTCCAGCACCCTCTTCCATACATGCTCACCCCACTGCTCATTATTACCATTGTATTTACGAAGGTTGTCATACGGTGGGCTGGTCACTGTTAAATCAACACTGCCGTCTGTGATCTCTTTCATGCGCTCTAAGCAGTCGCCTAGCATTAAATTAATTTCCATACATTCACCCATAAAAAAAGTCAGCGTACTGTTATCGGTGGTGTTGGCGGGAAGTGCGCCTCGATAAAAATACACTGACTTTTTGTAACTCACCTTATTAGGCCACCACAGCCTTAGAACAAAACCGATTATACACACTACCGCGAACAATGCCAGCCTTTTACAGCTGGCTATCACTGTTTATTTCTCCAGCTGCTCAGCAATCAAACCTGCCAGCACCTGAATATCGGTCTGGGCGTCGCCAGCCGTGCGTAACTGAAGCAGCCGATCCCAGTCTTGGCGTGCCGCAGTGACAACAAACACAGTACCTGTATACAGCGGCATAACGCATCTGGACTCTTCTACAGCAACACCCAACACTCGATGCAGGAAGTTATATGCTAGCTTGCTTACAGCGTAGGACGTCTTAATAACGGCCTTTGCGATAGCGTTACGGATAAACCCGAGCGGCTTGCCTGATCCCTGTTTTTTGTTGTCTGGCTTGCCGTGCAACTCTGTTGGCATGTGTATTTTTGAATAAGTGATATATCGCCCTGATGCCTCTGAGTGCATATATCCCACAACGCTTTTCATGAGTTGCCGCGCGATTGCGATTGGCGGCTCAACACGTAGCGTAACAAAATCAGTCTCATAGCTCAGCGGAGCTTGGTGAACCTGCACATAGCCCTTTTCGTGCATATCTTTGGCGCGGTACTTGTCCAGCTCCAACACTTTAGACGCAACTGGCGCGATAGCTTGCAAGTGGTCAATAACGGAGTCGGCTATAGAAAAATGCACCTTTTTATCACGCAGCAATAAAAACCAACCCCACAGCGAATGCGATACATCGACTAAGCCGTCCGGCTGTCGAACCTCGATCATTCCCGTTTTATTGTAAGCATCCAGCTTTTTGTAAATCACCATCCAGTGTTCAAGGCGCAGCGTTAACCTGACGTGCGCCAATGGCGCGAAATGGGGTGGGTTAGAGCGCACAAGGTATCGTGTAAGGCGCTCGTTCTCCTCATCCGTGTACTG
>DASRNZ010000108.1:0-3322 GCA_035647155.1 Thiopseudomonas sp. | reverse complement strand
GTATCTCAATCACTCCCTCTTTCAACGCCCCTCCACAGCCACAACGCTTTTTCAGTGCTGCCGTTAATGCTTTCAGCTCCTCTACTGTTAAGCACAATCCAGAAATAGTCGTGACGGTTTTACCACCACGCCCTTTGCTTTCACGACGCACACGGGCAATGCCGTCGCCGTCGCTATTCAATGGCCCAGCAGTGCAGATGCATTCAGCTTCAGGTTGTGCGCACTCAGGGCAATGGCGGCCGCTGTCGGTGGAGTAGACCAGTCCGCTGAGCGCGGCAAAGGGGTTAGCATTTTTCATCGAGTTACACACTCCACAATCAAGACATTATATTCAGTTTTAAAGTCGCTACGCACAGCTAAGGGGATTGCTTCGCTACGCTCGCATCATAATGATTAATACAAAAACCCAAACAACCACAGGGGGATTTTATTCTCAAAACCCACTTCAATATCATCCGCCGCAACAAAGCCTTTACCCCCCTGCAACTGCGCGCTGGTTTTACCTGCACCGCCCACTTCAAACGCCCAATCATCATCCACCACAAAGTCACCACGATCATGGTAATGCACCTGATGTTTAAGCCCTAACTGCGATACAAAAAAGCTCTCACGCAGCGAACCCAGATTGCTGCCACCACACAGCACTTGAAACAGGTTAGGATTATCCAACAGCAACTTATCGGGCTTGTTGACGGCGCGCATACCCACACCACCACGCACCACATGAATCAAACTGCCCGCATCCATTTGCTGTAAATATTTTTGCAAAGTCGGCCAAGATACACCCGCAGCCGCACTTAATTTAGATACATTCAACTCATACGGATGAGTACTGCACAGCATATATAAAATCTTTTTAAGCTTATCCAGCTTAGTTGGATCAATACGGTAAATACGGCTTAAATCTGAATCAATCGTTAGATTAACCACCTCCAGCAGTTTTGAAGGGTAATCCGCTAACGACTCCTGATAAAAAGGATAGCAACCATAACGCAGGTATTTAGCAAACTGTTCAAGCGGACGAAAATGCTGCAAAAGCTGTGCGGCAATATTCTCATGCGAGGCAAGCACTTGGGTCAAAGAAAAACTGGGCAATTCTTGCTCAAGCTCTAATTCACAAAACTCACGAAACGACAACACACCCAAGCGATGCACCACCGCCCTGCGTGATAAATCAGCGCTGGCGTGCTCAATTTGTAAAGCACTCGAGCCACTGAATAGCACCTGCAAATCAAACACATCGTAAATGGCTTTAAGTGCTTGTGAAAAATGATCGGCCTTATGGATTTCATCCACCAACAATAGCCGCCCACCACGCGCATAAAACGCGTCAGCCAAATCATACAAGCTCACCCCAACCATCGCCGGATGATCACAACTCACATACAAAACCTGGGTAGCCTCTAAATTAAGCGACTTGGCATACTGCAATAAAATTGTGCTTTTCCCCGCACCTCGTGCGCCTTTAATACCCAGTAATCGAGCATTAAAATCGACCTGATGATAGAGGTATCTTTTGTACAAGGGCACATCACGAGCAAGAATTTGTGCAGATATTTTTTGTAATGTAGCGAGATTTAGAGCGGCCATAAGTCTACTCTCAAATGTGATTCATATTAACCACAGCTTACTATAAAATACACTTCACATCGAACCCTATTATATACAAACAAGTGGATTGCTTCGCTATGCTCGCAATGACGGCAGATTACAACCAGCGGCGCACGCGCCCCATATATTCGCGGTAATCGTCACCAAAGTGCTGCACCAGCAAGCGTTCTTCATGGCGAATCACGCCCATACTGACGGCCACAATCACTACGGGTAAAAACAGCCACACCCACAAATCAGCAAAGATTAAGGCTGCGCCGATGTATAACAAGGTATCGGCAATATAAATCGGGTTGCGGGTGACGCGAAATGGGCCTTCGGTGATTAAGTGTTGCGGCTTGCCGTAAGGATTGAGGGTGGTTTTGCGCCAGAGCATCAGCCAGGCGGTCCAGCACATTAATAATGCACCGGCATCAATCGCCATCCAGCCAAAAAACAAAGTCCAAGCATTCTCGGTGACGGGTAACGGCCACAGAATACGCAGCGGCCAAGCCAACAATAAAAACGCAGCATAGATCAGCGGTGCAGGAAGAATAAAATAAGGCTTACGCATTGAGACAGACCTTGCAGGTGTATATGGCCGCTAATATAACCTGTCGCGGCCGAGACTGCATATTCTACTGCGTGCGATTGGCGAAATAGCCGCCGATTCAGCCATATAACGCTCAATACCAGCCATTTGCGTCATTCAGCGCTTGCACTGTGTTGCTGCGCTGCTGATAGCGCAAAAATGTCGACTGCATCACACTTTGGCAATGTCGATTTGCCTTTTAAAAACGCCGAGATTAAATAAACCCTCAGCTCTTAAATAAGGCATAGCCATGCAACAGTTAGCCAAGGTGATCCATCACGGTGCGAAAAATGGTGTCACAGGTTCTTGTCATCAGATATTTATTGATCAGCACAATAGCTTCTTAATCGATTGCGGACTGTTTCAAGGTGCAGAGACTTCAGCCGAGGGTCGCGCCAGCCATCAGCAGTTGGAAATTGAATTTGATATCTCCACGGTTAAAGCGCTGATTGTCACCCATGTGCATATTGACCATGTCGGGCGTATTCCCTATTTACTGGCCGCTGGGTTTACAGGGCCGATTATTTGCAGTGAGCCATCAGCCAAGTTGCTGCCGATTGTGCTGGAAGATGCCTTTAAGCTGGGTGTCAGCCGTGATCAGCATCTGGTCGAGCAATATATCAAGCTGGTCGCTAGCCGCATCATTGCCCTGCCCTATCAGCAATGGCTGCCGCTACTGAAAGCGCCGCTGCCCACGGTGGATATTCGTCTGCAACGTGCGGGGCATATTCTCGGCTCGGCTTTTGTTGAGCTGGATCTGCAGGTTGAAGGGCAAAAAGCTAAGCAGCGTGTGGTGTTTTCTGGTGATCTGGGCGCGCCCTATGCGCCGATTCTCTATGCACCTAAACCGGCCTATCGCGCTGACTTGGTGATTTTAGAAAGTACCTATGGTGATCGCCTGCATGATAACCGCCGCGACCGGCGCCAGCGCTTACAGCAGGTGATTGAACAAGCACTTGAGGATCAAGGTACTGTGTTGATTCCGGCTTTTAGTATTGGCCGCACCCAAGAGTTGCTGTATGAACTGGAAGACATCATCCATCGTAATCAATGCCAAAGCTGCCTGAGCAGCAGCGCTGACTTACTTAGCCAAGGCACAACACCTCTGCAAGGTTCGGTCTGGCAGGATATCCCGATTAT
>DASRNZ010000107.1:0-12194 GCA_035647155.1 Thiopseudomonas sp. | reverse complement strand
GCCCACAGACGAGCTCAGCCACTCAATGGTTCTCATCATCTTTATGTTGACATCCTCCCCGACCTAAAGGGCGGGGATTCCTACTGCTAGACGGCCATGCCCGACCGCGAGAATGTTCTTTGCCGCATTAACATCGCGGTCATCGTGCGTGACACCACACGCACTGCACGTCCATTCTCTTATTCCAAGCCCTGCGATACCTTTCGGCCTGCTGTCGGGCAAAGCGCCACAACTGCTACAGGTTTGGGTGGTGTATGCCTCGTTAACTTCCTTAAAAACAATGCCTGCGTGAGCGCATTTATAGTCCAGCATTGTTTTTAATTGACCCCAGCCAGCATCTAATACTGACTTGGCTATCTTGGTTTTAACAGAGCCACTTAACGCCCATAGCTTGTTAATGAATAGCTCATACCATCCATTACCCTGACATCTCTTGTTTAGAAACCGCTGCCAAATACTCACTGGGCGTGCCATGGCTGGAAATATACAAATAGCGCACGGCCCGGGTGGCCGCCACGTGGAATAAGGCGCGCTCGTTGATATCAGTTAAGCGTTGTTCCACCACGTCTTGCGAGGCTTGCATGGCAAAACGCAACGGCACCACGCCATGATTAATACCCGCCATCATGACACAGCGGAACTCCAAGCCTTTAATGCGGTGCATGGTGGCAATGCGCACCCCCTCTTTGGCGCGGTCATCAATTTTCTGCCGCGATAAGGTTTGGGTGGCTATGCCTTGGTTGTTGAGAAGTTCTGCGTAAGCACTGCACAACCTATTGGTGCGCGCTACAAGGCAGATTTCCGACAGAGGCAGGCCCTCGGCGTGCAGGTGTTTAACCTGCTCAACAAGCCACTGTCCTTCACTGCTTAAATCAGCAAAATTCTGCACAATGGGTGCTTGGCCTAATACCAGCGAACGGTAGTCTTGTGTGCCATCGGTGCCGCCGTCCAAGTCGTCAATCTCAACACCCTCTAACAAAGCAGTGGCATAGCGGCGGATCAATTCTGTGGTGCGGTAATTGATTCTCAACTTACGACCACGGCCCATAATATTAATGCCGCAATGGCTTAGGGCTGTGGTGCGTTGGTAAATCCGCTGGTGCGCATCACCGACAATAAAGATGTCATTGGCTTGCTCTGGCACCAGCGCACGCAATAACCGCAACGACTCAGCGGCAAAGTCTTGCCCTTCATCCACCACCACAGCATGATAACTGCGTTTATCATCACCCTGCTTAAGCAACTCAAGGGCATGGTGCACCGCATCTTCAGCTGTAACAAAACCGCCACGGGCCAGCTGTTCACGCATTTCTTCAAAGACTGGCCAAATCTGTGCTCGTTGTCTGCGGTTTAAGGCAACCCCACGACCGACACGGCTGGCAACAAAGTACGCTTGGCGACTGCGCACTTGTTGCGACAAAATCACCCGCTGCCACTCTTCTTTATAAAAACTATCCGGCAGACCAAGCTCGCCGGGTACTAAGGCCATGGCCTGCGTCCAACAGCGGTCGTAATGCTGGTCGTTACCACCGGGATAAATAATGGTCGATTGATAACCATTGCGCCGCACAAACTGGCTCACCCAGGCATCTAAGTTCATCACTTCAATGCGCTGCATTTGTTCTGGCGTACAAATTTTACGTAGGTTATCGGCAATATCTAACGCCAAATTACTGGTAAAAGTGGTGAACAATAAGCGCGCACCTTTAGGCCAACCGGGTTGCGCAACCAGCCAGCGGGCACGGTGCATGGCCACTACAGTTTTACCTGTGCCGGCACCGCCTAACACACGCACGGGCCCATTCCAGTCGCGCTCAACCAACTTTCGCTGTGTCGGGTGTAAAAACACCCGCCACAGTTCTAGCGGCGCATTGAGCATACGACCCAGCTCCTGCTCATCTTCTGGAACATGAAAGCGACGTTGTGTGGTTGGATGCTCTAACGCTGCGGCAAAGTCATCTGTATCGACCGGCGTGTCTTTCTTAGCCGTTGTATAGTCTTTGAGTATGTCCGCTAAAGGCGTGCCTGCCGCTAATAAATACAAGGCTTCAAAGGCTTCAATGGGCAAGCGCGCCTCTACTTTTTCAAGTTCTTGCTCAGTGGTGATTGAATGCACCAATGCAAGGCGCTGTTGCGGCACACCAATACTTAACAAGGTGGCGTCATCCAGTTCAAACAAAGGCTGAGCCACCTGCTCTGTTGGCTGTTGGGGCTGCTGTGACTGTTTAACTGGCTCAGCTGCTGCAGGTGCAGCCATGTCAGGTGTGTCTGACTCCTCCAGCTCATGTTCCACCTCAAATAACTGCAAAGACCCTGTCGTTGGGTGAATCTGACAGCGGTGGCGCATCGCCCAGGTATACGCATCGTCATGTTTATCCACCCATAGCAAAATATAGACATTGCCCTGCTCTGGGCTCAGAACAATACCTCGGTAGTTTTGATCGATACGCACAGAGCGGAAGTTAGGGTCACGGGCATTGCGGATGGTTTCGTAGTTAATGCCCGGCGCCCGTGGGTTGGCACGAAACTTACTGACAAAATTCATCACGGCTTTTTGCTGAGCGCGTGGGATGGCGGCAAAGGCTTGCAAAAAACCATCACCCAGTGCCACCTTGGGCTGTAACTTAGACATCACTTACTCCTTTCCTAGTGCTTGCTTGAGCTGCTCAAGCCAATCCTCAGACGCTAATGAAATAAATTGCCAGCCGCTTAATTCAGGCATGTGTTCAGCAGGCTCTACAAACACGGCAACAGTAAGGTGCTGCCAAGCCAACTCGGCGGTGCCAATGGTCACCCCATCGGCATCTTGCAAGTCAACACCGACTTCAGGTGCAGACTCTGTCATGGCCTGTAACGCCTGTATGTGCTCAACGGTTAAATCTGTTAATTCACGTACATCTTGCCAAGCGTTGTCCACTGATATAGAGGGCGCTTGCTCAGCATGAACAGCTGCACTCTCAGTTAATAACGGGCTAAACAGTCCAGACTGCAAACCCGTCTGAGTCACCGCACTAAAGCTAGGCGCATACTGCAGCACGTTAAATGCCTGCCAAATCGCGCGCCATTTATCTTTAAAGTGACCGGCTTGGTTATTCTCTGCAAGAGCATCATTAATACTCAGCAACACATGAATCGATGGGTTTTGCGTGTTTAAACTGCTGCGCTCTTGGGCTGCTATATAGCTCAACAGCTGCCAAGCACTCTCACTGGCCTGCGTATGCTCACTGACCGCTTGCCAGTTCTGAGCTTCGGCGGGCAATGCGCTGAGCAGTGCTTCACGCCACTCACCTGTACTGGCAATTGACTGACTAACAAAGGCTTCTAGTTGAGGCCTAGGCAACAAAAGCAAAACAGATAAGCACAAAGCCGTCTCATCCAGCGCTTGGCGGGTCTGCGGTGTGTTGGCTAGCCACTCGCTCAGCCAAGTAAAACTGCCTCGCCCTAATAAATCCCGTATCTCGTTACTATTCCGCCAGCCATGTCTTTTTGCCAAGCCATTCCACAGGTTTTGCGCCTGCGCACCGGCTTGAAAACACTCCAATAAGAGTTGCGGCATGCTCAGGGTTTTATCTGTGGAGTCGAGTGCTAAATCATCCCAAGTAAGCACCCATACTTTGCGTCCAGAACGGAGCAAACTTAAACGTTTACGTAGGTCATCGGTCACTTTATCCCAGTGATACTCAAAGCCATCGGTATAAATAATCAGTTCATTATCGCGAGTACGCGCGGCTTGCTTATGGGGACGCAGGACAAAGTCGGCACGGGTCTCTAATACGCCTTCTTCTTTGCCAAACTCAACCTGCGGTTCCAGCTCCCAGGTGGTGCCCGCAATATCAAGCCAATAACCGGCCTTATTATTGACCCGCTGTTTGCTCACCGTGAATGTCTGAGCTAATGCGTGCACGAAGCGCTCTTCCAAAGCCCCCTCTAAGAGGCTATTGGTGGGTACGTCACTCAGCCCCTCCACCGGCACCAGTTTATCTTGGTTATGTAAAATTTTGCTGAGCAACTCAACTGCAGACTGGCGGGAGATATTTTGCCGATCACGGCTGTTGCGATACGCCAGAATACAGCTGTAACAGCCGTCCTTGCTTTCATCATTCACACAACTGCACGTACTGAGCCTGTGCAAGGCTTTTTCGAGCATACTGAATAGAGGCGCTGAGCGGGTCATCAACTGTTTCAAATAACCAGTACCACCGGGAATGCGGTCGTAAATCACTAAATACTGTTTATTACCGGTACTGCTGGGCTCCTGCATTTCAGTGACTTCCAGGTGCTGCACAGCACCACGGAAATACTCTTTTAAACCTAAATTGATGGCAGCAATAAAGGATAACCGTGACTTTTCGGTTTCAGCCACATCGGCCAGTGGCAGTAAGATACGCACGGCTTCAGATTTAAGTTCGCGGAATAAATACAAACTCTCAAACCAGTCCTCTTCTGACTCCACAGCATCAGCACGGGACAGGCGACAATCTAAGGCGTGAGCAAACTGCCCTTTGTTTAGTTTCTTGCGACGCACCATGCCGCAGTGTTTACAAATTTGAAACCCGGTACGAGAACTGTTTTTACCGGCCACCGAGAACATGTTTTGCTCGCCAAACTGCTCGCCAAAGTTCACCTCGCGAAAGGTTGCAGTGCGCACAAACTCAAAAGCAAAAGGCACCTCAGGATTATCAATGCGCATGGCATCACTGCAGTTTTTCGGCTCAATATCAATCAGCAACTGGCGCTGGAAAAACTTGGGTTCGCGTTGGTCGCTGTCATCACTGATACGGTCATAACGTGAATTGGCACGGGCATACACTTGACGCAATTTAAGCATATTCTGCTTTTGCTGCACGTCGGCCCAATAGGGGTCGCCACAACGCGGGCAGGCACTGTGCTTGTCACCGGACAAGGTCACATCCTCACTGTAATGACAACTTGGGCACATCCGCCACTCGCTGGGCTCAGAAAGACGCAAATCCACTTGTTCAATATTGATTTTATGCTCTGACACATAGAACACATTATTAGGCACCAGCTCATTTAAGGCCGCTTGAGCCGGGCGCTGAAACTTAAGTGACACCCGCTCATAGCTGACTTCGTCGTGCTCTGCACTGGACTCTACGCGTTCTTTCTTTTCTAGCTGCCGCACAATGACTGAATTCAGGGTCACCCCTTCTTCCGGAAAGGCGTAGTTGGGCAGCAAGCCTTCATCGGTAAAAAAGTTCAGCGTGGATTGTTTATTAATACTGCTAATCAAAGCCAGCAATGCAGAACGCTCACGTTTGAGTTCTTCCAGCAGATGGTCGCGGGCAGGGTCTGCCGGCTGCTTTTGCAACGCATCATGATTTCTCTTTAAATCTGCCGCACGCTTGCGGTGGCTTTCCCGGCTGTCCAACAACTCCTGCAAACGATTGACAATGCGCCAGCTTAACGGCGTGTGGCCCGCTTGCTCTGTACTGTGCAAAGTGCTGTCGCTATCTGGCGCGGCCTGTAAACCCATAAAGGTTCGCAAATGCGCCTGACCCTCCTCATCCAGTTCAGTAAACAACTGCACAAAACGGCTGAATAGCTGCGTTTGCTGCTCATCAATAAAACTTAAAATATTATTGGGGAACGCCTGTACAGCAACACTGCGCTGCTGAGTGCTTTGTTTGTGTTGCAAGCTATTTAAAATCGACCCCATGGTAGGTGCTATAGCATCCTCACTGACACCAGTGGCCACCCAGCGGTCGAAACAATAGGCGATTAATTGACGTTCCAGTACCGCCATCGCATTGAGGAAAACCCCAGGGGTGCTGACATCACCGGCAATCATTTCCAATGGGTCGCTATAAAAATAATTATCGTGGTTATTCCCATTAGCAATGGTCAGCGCCAACGCATTACCATTACTGCGCCCGGCTCGACCGATGCGCTGTAAATAGTTGGCCTGCGCTGGTGGCACTGAACACAACAGCACCGCAGACAAGTCACCAATATCGATCCCCATCTCTAGGGTGGGTGTCGCAGACAGCAAGTTGACATCCCACGCCTTATCGCCATAAATAAACGACTGCTCAATGGCCAAGCGCTCTTTGCCATCCTGCAAGCCGGTGTGCTCACTGGTCACCAAACGCTTCGGCAAAGTGCGGTACGCCGATTGGCTCTGCTGGCTCAAGTTGGCCTGCGCATAGTGCCCCTGACAACTGGCCTGCATACAGGGCATATTCATCCAATTGGCTTGTTGCTGCGAGGCAGCGGTCTGTCGATTTCCACATCTGTCACAGGCAAAACTGGCCACCGTAGTGACCACCTGCCAGCGCTCAGTATTTAATAGCCAGGCGCTCTCGCCTTTGCTGGTATCAAGCTCACTCAGCCACTGCCCTTTAGTCAGCACATTCAGCAGAATACGTACCGCTTGCTCATATTCAGCACTGGCTAAAAACTCATCCCCGGCGGCAACGGTTTTATTGAACCAGTGCTGATACCACTGGGAGCCTCTGCCCACCAAGTTCTGAAAACTGTTACTGACCGGCGCTAAGGTCAAGGCTGCCGGTGGCCGTGCCGAGAAACCATAACCCGGCAACCACGGAACACGCTTGAGTAAAAATGTTGTGCCACCATCACGCACGTAACCCTTAAGCACAGGGTCATAAAACGCACCGTGCTGACGTAAGCGGTGTAAGATACCCAATAAAAAGCGCTGTACCTGCGCGGCTTTTACATCTCTAAGCGGCCCCAGCTCTTCCTGCCAATGGCTCAGCAAAGTACGCACGCACTCATTTAACGCACTAGAGTCAGGCTGAATCACTGCCATGGCTGAGCGCTCTAAAGTGCGACCAATACGTGAACGCAAACCCAGCTCGGTTAAAGCCTCCCAGCGCAAACGCTGACTGACCTGCCTCACTAAATCAGCGCTGACTTCTGTGCCTTGCGTAGTCAGCAGCTGCTGATAACTGGACAACCACTGCATATTGGGTGCAATAAAAGTCCCGACAAAGCTGGCATCATCATTAAGCGTGCGCTGCCAATAGCGAGGAACTTCATCAATAAAGCGCGACAAAGCCATATTGTCGCCTTCTGTACGCACCACTTTGGCTAGAGCCTGACGCACCGTTTGCGAGTAGGTACGCGCTCCGAAAAATCCGGCGCGATGCGCAGCATCTTGTACTGAATCTGAAAAGGCAATCAGCTTGTGGTCATCATTGCAGTGTGAACCATAAATCTGGCTGATTGCCACACTGGCTAAACTGGCCGCGCGGGATCCCAAAATCATCAAGCTGCCTGGTGCAGAGCAGCGCGGACAGTCATCATTGCGGATATTGTGAGGCTGGCCTTGACGCTCCACCTGCTTGACCAAATAAGGCAGCCATACTTTAAGCATGGTTAGGTCACAGTTTTGACACTGTTGTTGATGAGCCGGCCTAAGCTCGCAGCACTGTGTACATAAGTTAAGTACCTCATCGGAGCGGGAATGATTGGCCGGCGACTCCTCCCCCTCCACTAAGGGATACAACAAAACTGAATCGGGGGACTGCGCAAACCATCCCGCATAAAAACGTTGCAACTCAGGATTAATAGAGCGCTCGCCTTGCGTACGAATAGCGCCCCAGGCTGCAGAATGACACTCGCGACAATGCAAGACTGGCAAATGCAACGGCTGGGTCGGATCAATTAAGTCATCGGAATGCACTAAACGAGGCCGCGCTTCAACACTGGCCAGCATCCGGCGTAACTCGCGCAGCCACAGTTGTACTCTAACCTGTAATAAGGGCCGTACTTTTTCCTGCGCATCATCTGCCCAGACCCGCGCGGTGGAAACTAGCGCACTTAAACTGTCCAACAAAGCCAAGGCATACTCTGCGCTGGGCAAATCAAAGTCGCGATGCCACTGTTCTGCCAATTGGCGCACATCAACTAAATCACTGGCGACACGCAGCAAACTTAAAAATGCAGTGTGTTGGTGCAGATACTCACCTAACGCCACACACGCAGCGTGGTACTCTGCGGTATTCTGGCTGTCTAAGGCTAAGTCTTTGGCAAACCATAATTTTGCTTGGTGGCGTAAATACACCCCTTTTGGCAAGGCGCGGGGTAACAACTCTTGCTCATACACAGCAGGCCACTCCACCCGTAGCTCAGGCGTGCGCTGTTCATTGTGTTGGATGCTGTGTTGGAACTGTTCAAGGTACTCGTCTACTGACACACGGTCTTCAAGAATAATACTGTCCAGCGCAAACTCAGTGGCAAACACTTGGCTGGCATACTTAGCCAACTCCTGCCGCGCATCCTCACCACCAATGGTGGCCGAAGTACCGACACAGGCGAGCGTATCGTGCAGTTGTAATTTATCGCGCAGGCGACGAATCAAACAGGCTAAGTCAGTCCCTTGTGCGCCATCAAAGGTGTGCAGCTCATCCACGACCAAATAGCGTAATAAATCTTGAGTGGCTAAGTTGTGCTGCCAAATACGCTGATCTTTAGGGCGCATCAGCAAGAAATCCAACATCTTATAGTTGGTTAATAAAATATCCGGTGGGTTATCGCGCAGCGTGTCTTGATTGGTAATCACCTGATTGGCGCTCATTACCCGTGAGTCCGAGCCGCCATCACCGGTAAACATCCCCACGGTTAACTGCGGCGTCAGCCCTGCTACCTCTTTAGCAAAACGCCGTGCTTGGTCAGTGGCCAGCGCATTCATTGGGTAAACAATAATGGCTTTAATGCCCTGACGGCGCTCTTGCAGGCAGTAATTTAAAATCGGATATAAAAAACACTCGGTTTTACCCGACCCCGTACCCGTAGCCACCAAAGTGGATTGCGGATGCGTTGTGGCTAAACGTTCAAAAGCGCGCTGCTGGTGCATATAAGGCGCAAAGCCCAACTGCACATGGGTCAAAGGTGACTCTAAAGCACTGGAGGCGGTACGAAATGGTAGCTTAACTTCTAGCCATGGGCCTTTCAGCAAGTTATCTGGACGCTCTGCATCCTGCAAAAACTGCTCCATCAAGCCCGTCTCATCTGCGCCTTGAAACCCTGCAGTAGTCATCGGAAAGCTACTGGATAAAAAGTTTTCCAATTCAGCTTTGATTTCACGGGCAATCAGGGATGGCAGCATGGAACGTCCTTTTAGTGGAATAAAACAGCGGGCAGATAGTAGCGCAATCTAGCGCTGGTAAACCAATGTTACGGGCAAATGGCTATTACCTAACAAGGCTGGGGTAGTTCTCCGACTATTACATTAAAAAACCATTAGATGTGCTTTTCCCAAGAAAAAACTGCTCAACTTGTCGAATCAATTGAAGAGTTTCATTGCTTAGGTACTCCCAGAACCTATCGTTATTAACGGTTTCAGCTACTATTTTAGTGGGTAAAAAGCGTTGCATTTCATTACGGAAATCTTGTTTTACGTGGTCTTCAGTTGCAACCTGCTGCGCACGATTATTGGCCAGCGATAAAAATACTTCTTTGCTTTGCTGATGATCCCTTAACTTGTTCAACAACAACTCAAACGCAGGCTTGATACCTTGCTGCTTCAGCCATAATAGATCCCATAAATCACGGTTTTTAATGCGTCCATGCCGTAAAGCAAAGGCTAATATTTTATCTGCATAAATCTCTTCAAGCGCCTGAGCATTCAAAATCAAACCTTGAGTCCCCATATCCACCCCATAAGGATTTAGCAATACTCTGGGCTGGCTCAAATAACTAGGAATAGCGCAAATATCAATGTTAATGCGTTGGGCGGGCAAGTCTTTGCGCTCTGGCCGAGTTTGAATACGTAACTTCCACGTATCGACATTACCCGTTTCTTTCTGTGGTTCACTGACCTCCACACTTAAGCCGTATTTTTTCTGTAACCTATCCGTTAACACTGTTTTTAATTCAGCTAAGCTCTCACGCTTGAAATGAGCGCCACCGGTAAAATCTAAATCCTCACTTAACCGATTTGAGCCATAACAAGCACGCAAGCAAGTACCACCAATAAAACAGAGTTGCTGCAACAGGCCGCTATCACTCATAGCCAGTAAAATATCATGGTGCAGCAACTCTTTTTCCACCACCATGCGCAGTTGTGTGAGCTCTGTATTGTGACTTAAGGCTTGGTCAACCAGCTGTTCAAAGAGGTTCATCTGCAAGACTCCAGTCGATTAAATCAAGGTTGCGGCGAGTCATTTTCATATCACGAATGGCTTGCGCAATAGATGCTCGCCATAAACGGCAATCTGTGTCGTAGCTCAAGTGTCGGCTCAGATCAGCGGGTTGTTGACGGGTATGGATAAACTCAATTTTACCCCAGCGTCCACAGTCAATGGTGCTCGTGCGGCCAGACGACATCAGCGTAATCCAGTTCATCGGGATTTGAGAAATAACACCGCTATCACTCAGCGCTGTCTCCAAACTAATGTAGTTAAACTCATGTGCTCGCAAGCGTGCCGCTGCATGGAACAACATCAGACCCTGGACGGGCTTGGCAGGATGATAAACATAAAGTCCGCGGCACACGCGCTCAAGTTTACCGCCTTTTGCTGCTCGGCTCAGCAAGGCACGATAAGCATCGTCACTAATATCCTCCACCAAAACGCGCATATCCGACGGCGTAAACAAATAACGCTGGGGCGAAGCCAATTGATCTAATCCTTGATAAAGGCGATCTAAAGGTTGTCGATGTTTTGACAAAAATGACAAGGTCATCATAAGGTTAGTCTTTCAACACTAAGTGACGAAAAGTGTAACTTAATGTAGAGAGGCTCGCAATGCTAAGTATAGTGGGCTAGACCTATGTTATGGGCCAACGGCCACCTGCCACACTCTAAATACTCAATCTCAGGTTGTGAGCAACCTCATCAATCAGGCTGTGCGGCACCTCATTCTCTTTCGCTAAACGTTCCCAGCCAGCCACCTTTTCGGTAATTTCATCAATGGTGCTATTAATAAAACACCCATCAAAACCCACTCAAAACTACGCAATTGCCCCCCTGCTTTACACAGTGTTAGTCTATGCACATTGCCCCATCAATCGCCTAGACCGATGCATAGAGCTCACAGATGAAACTAACCACTAGCAAAAAAAAGACTAAAACCATCAAGCACTCCGGCTCATCCAGCCAAGAACTGTTCAACCAAGCATGGGAAAGAGTCACTCATCAACAAAAGAAAAACGACCGCTTGCGCGAACAAATCAAAGCCTTCGCCGAGCAGGTGACTGACGCGGTTGAGCAGCAGGAAAAAGCCCACGTTTCAACCCTGTATCAAAGTTGCGAGCATCTGCTGGTTTTTTATGGCCGCAAATCTTTAGCCGCCTGGCAACGCGAAGTACTGATGGAATGGATACTGGACTACATAGATACCATTACCCGCAATCCCTTTGCAGGCGGTATTGATCTCGCTGCCCTCTATCAAACAATGGACGCCACTATGGAAAAAATCCACCCCGAGGCGTTCGATCCTTTCCAAGATGATGAACTGCACAGCGAAGACGATTTCTTCGATGAAATGGCTGATGAGGATGACGCGAGCATTTTTGAAAAACTGTTCTCTGATTGTCAGGATGACCCGAGGTTTGACGAGTTTTTCCGCCAGCAAGAATCGTTCGAGCAGCAGATAAAAGATGACGAGCGGGCGCTGAACAAACTGATGAAAGGCGGCTCAATCAATAAACTATTCCGCCGCGTCGCACGTGTTCTGCACCCAGACCGTGAACAAGATGAAGAGGCGCGCCAAGAGAAAAACCGCCTGATGAGTGAGCTCATCGAGGCACGAGACAATAACGACATCACCACCCTGTTTGCTTTCTATGCTGAGTATGTTGGTCAGTCACCTCTGGAAGAACTGGGCGGGGATCTGGCTGACGCTACAGAACTACTCAATCGTCAATATGCACAGTTGCGCTCACAGCACGCTGACATTGTGCATGAAGACCCTAAAACAGCGGCTTTGTATCAACGTTTTCACAGAAAAACCATGAGAGCATCACAGCGCGAAATTAATACTCACCTAGAGAATTTGCAGCAGGATATTAATAACCTAACGCTATTCTGCAAAGAAGTGACCAGTCTCAACAAACTCAAGCCCTATCTGCAGATGCGCTGGGAACATTTCAATGAAGAGCGCTGGTGATTTAGCGCCTTCTTTGTTGCTCTACACCCGTGCAAGCGGCATTAATACGACTCTAAAATACTCAAATATGAGTAAAAGGCCATATTAACAGCCATAAATAC
>DASRNZ010000106.1:0-4467 GCA_035647155.1 Thiopseudomonas sp. | reverse complement strand
CTTTTTAATCAATGCGGTTATTATAGTTATTAACTTAAAAAAGATAATCATGCCAATTTACAAATTACTTTTGCTCACAGGTAACAATAAACCCATAGCAGCTGAGTGCTTGATGCAGGTTTACAGGAGTCAGCATGCTGTATAACTGGGAAGGTATTGCCGAATTTGTAACTGTTGCAGAAACGCAAAGTTTTACGCTTGCTGCAAAAAAACTGGGGGTTTCAACCGCTCATGTCAGCCGCCAAGTCAGTAATCTCGAATCACGTTTAGCCACCAAACTCTTGCAACGCACCACGCGTAAAGTGTCCATAACTGAAGCTGGTAGCCTGTATTACCAGCGCTGCCGACAACTATTGGATGATTTGCAGGATGCAGAGCAAGCCATTAGCGGCCTGCACAACACTCCCACAGGCAAGCTTAAAATCACCGCACCCATGACCTATGGTGAGCTGGTCCTTGCACCGCTCATTAATAATTTTATCATCCAGCATCCTGAGCTGGATGTAGAGTTGCACCTGAGTAACCAAAAAATGGATCTCGTTGCTGACGGCTATGATCTGGCTATTCGCCAAGGTCAACTGGAAGATTCGAGCATGATGGCTAAACGTCTGGCCTCGCGCACGCTCTTTATTTGTGCAGCACCCGCCTACATTGCACAGTATGGACAGCCCAATAAGCCCGCCGAGTTAAACCAGCATAATTGCTTGCAAGGTTCGCTGGATCACTGGCGCGTTCAGGTGCAAGGAAAAACACGCAACATCCATATCCATGGCAATCTGCGCTGCAACAGCGGTCGTGCTTTGGCTGACGCAGCACTTAAAGGATTGGGAATCGTACAGTTACCGGGAGAATATGTGCGCAGTCACATACTCAAGGGGCAACTCGTAGCGCTGCTGGAAGACTATTGCGCACCTGACGAAGGTGTTTGGGCGATTTACCCGCACAACAAACACCTGCTGCCGAAAGTGCGCATACTCATCGACTACCTAGACCAAGAATTATCCGGCAAGTCTAATCTGGCTTATTGATGAATTGTAATCACATGGAGTCAGTGAGAATTTATCTCTCAGCGATTCACATCGACCACGATTCGGCCACGAACTTTGCCATCCAGTAATTCGTCTGAAATAGAAATCGCTTCACTCAGACCGACCTCTCGAGTGATTTCAGCGAGTTGCTCCAAGTCCAAACTGCGGCCAAGACGCTCCCAAGCGATCACACGCTCCTCGTAAGGACGAGTAACACTGTTTATCCCAAGTAAGCTAACGCCACGCAGGATAAAGGGTGCAACTGTCGCCGGGAAATCCATCCCCTGAGCCAGTCCGCAAGCTGCGACTAAGCCGTCTTCATTGATACTTGCGCAGACATTGGCAAGGGTGTGGCTGCCGACAGAATCGATTGCCGCTGCCCAACGCTCTTTGCCAAGCGCACGGCCGGGACTGCTAAGTTCAGCACGATCAATGATTGTCGTTGCGCCCAAACGTTTTAAATAGTCGGCTTCGTCGGGTCGTCCGGTCGATGCAGTCACCGAGTAACCCTGCCCCGCCAGCAGTGCTATGGCAAAACTGCCCACGCCACCATTGGCGCCTGTCACTAGAACCTCGCCTTTATCTGGCGTCAGGCCATGGCGCTCCAGCGCAATCAAACAAAGCATCGCCGTATAACCTGCCGTGCCAATCGCCATCGCCTGGCTTTCGCTAATAGCGTCTGGCAGTGGAATCAGCCAATCACCATTGAGCTTAGCTTTCTGCGCCAAGCCACCCCAATGCACCTCGCCTACACCCCAACCATTGAGTAAGACTCGGTCACCGGCTTTATAGCGAGGATGGTTGCTGGCCTCAACGGTACCGGCCAAGTCGATGCCAGGCACCATAGGGAAGCGACGCACCACTGGACTCCGGCCGGTAATCGCCAGAGCATCTTTGTAATTCAAGGTACTAAAAGCAACACGGACAGTCACGTCGCCCTCAGGCAGCTGCGCGTCATCTAACTCCGTCAAGTTAGCTAAGTAAGCATCACTGTTTTTATCAATCACAATTGCTTTAAACATAAAGACCTCTAATTTAGACCGATCGTCTATAAATGAGTGTAAAAAATTATTTTGCTATTCCTGCGAGAAATCCCTGTAAGAATATATCCAGCGGTTTTACATCCTGAACCAACTTGGCGCGTAATACTGCACCCTCCCAGCCAATCCAAAAGTAAGCCGCTAGGGCGTCACAATCACTGTCTGCATGAATATGCTCGTATTCAACTGCCACACATAAGCAGTCTGCTAAGCGCCTTTGCCAATCAAGCAGAATACTCTCCAGCTCATCACGAAAGCTTTCAGGCAGAACGGTGATCTCTTGACCTAAGTTACCGACTAAACATCCACGCCGAAAAGCATGCTTAACCATGCCCACTTTGGCATCTTCAACAAAGTCGCTTATGCGCTGTAAGGGTGGCACTGATTCATTCAGCAGCAAGCGGTCGAGTTTGCGAGCAAAGTACGTTGCATAGCTTTGCAACACTTCCTGCCCAAATGCTTCTTTATTAGCAAAGTAGTTGTAAAACGAGCCCTTGGGCACATTGATCCGCTTTAACACGGCATCTATACCTGTAGACGCAAAGCCTTGCTCGGTCAGCATTTCCATACCGGAATACAGCAGAGCCGCGCGAGTATCGGTGAACTCACGATCAACTTTTGGTGGGCGGCCTCGGCGGGCTTGTGGCTTAATAATAGTCATGCAAAAAGATTATGACCGATCGTCTTTAATGTCAATTAGAAATAAAAATCATAAATTTCGGCACTGAAGCGCTTGGCAGTCGGTGTGTGCACTTAAAGACAGGACTTACCAACTTAGGTCGGGTGAATCATGCTTGGCAGCGAGCGCAACAAGAGATTCTTTTGCACGATCAGCATGTTGCTCGACTATGGATGCACCGGTGTGAGCAGTCGTAATAGAAACGACTGGAATAGTGTAATTATTAGTCCTTTTTATCCAGCTTCTTAAGTTCGTTTTCTAACTGCTCGATTTCCATTAGATCTTCCATGTCAGCCGACTTCGCTTCCGAGACTCGACGTTTTTGATCGAAGTCCTCATAACGGTCATGGGCCACTTTTTGCGTGTTCTCACGGCTTATAGAGCCTGCACCTTCAAGGATAGGTTGGTCATTGAAAGTGAGCATCTTGTCGACGTTATTACGCCAGAAGTCGAGGTTCAGTTCCTTTTGTTGCTTGAGTCGTAATTCTGCCTGCTCAAGAAATATCACCACTAAACGATTAAGTGTGTCAATCTCATCATTGCTTAAATAGTTTTTAGCTATAATAACGTCCTGCTTGCGTACACGCGGCCCCGCCCAACTGGTCAGCGCCATATTTGGCTGGCTTGGATCTGATCGCTTTAACACTAACTCAGCTGCTGTGTAGCCGGTCGTCGCATATAACAATTTATTCTGCACTTCAGCAAAGAACAGCGCAGTATCCCTTTCACGGGCTTGGTAGTCAGAACTCAGAGCAAATAAATCGCGTACTTTCTGATAGAAACGTTTCTCAGAGGCTCTAATCTCACGGATACGTTCCAGCAACTCATCGAAGTAATCCCAGCCAACAGGGTTCTTCATACGCTCGTCATCTATCACAAAGCCTTTGCGCAGAAACTCTTTAAGATGCGTGCTGGCCCACTGACGAAACTGCACGCCACGTGACGAACGTACGCGGTAGCCGATGGCTAAAATCAGATCAAGATTGTACAGTTTAGTACGATAATTCTTGCCATCTGTGGCAGTTGTCAAGGATTCCTTTACAACTGAATCCTGACGTAGCTCGCCATCTGCAAAGATGTTTTTTGCATGCAGCGAAACGTTCTGCTTGGTGGTCTGAAAAAGCTCGGCAATTTCCATCTGGCTAAGCCAAATACTGTCAGTTTCTACTCGCAACTGAAGTCGGGTTTGGCCATCATCTGATGTATAAATAATCAGTTCGGTCATGCTGCTTTACTCCATGTTCAGAATCATCCTAAGTAGCCAGCTCGCGTTCTATCTTTTCGATACACGGAAAAGCTTCGGGATACTTAGCGATCACGTTTTCCCATCAAAATAATTGTGCAACAGCTCACTGCACAATTTAAATATCTTGTCCTATCTGCCTATACAGCAGCACCAACCCTTGGTTAACCCCAAGAACCGCGCGCAGCTGGGCGTTATGAATGCGTCCTTAGAGCTCTAGCAGCTAGTACGTGTATCCATTTTGTTACGTTAGTACCTGCAATACAGCTTTTTGTTGGTATGAGTATAGACAGAATGAGACGAATCGAGATATTGCAGATACAAAAAAGCCCCGATTTACGGGGCTTCTAGGACAGTCTGAGACTGTTTGGTGTTTCTAATTGGTGGAGCCGGGGGGATTTGAACCCCCGTCCGCCAGTACTCCGCTGTCGGTACTACATGCTTAGCCGTGTCTACTAATTTAATCCGCAGCCGCCC
>DASRNZ010000105.1:0-8969 GCA_035647155.1 Thiopseudomonas sp. | reverse complement strand
AGTGTTTGCACGCCACCACCATTAACAAATAACACCTGCCCGCTCACCCACTGCGAGACTGGCGCGGCAAAATACAGCACTGCACCGGCAATATCTTCAGGCTCACCCAGACGTTTAATCGGTGTATGCGCCAGCATGCGCTCTTCAATTGCGGGTGTCAGTACTGTAGCCAGCGCACCTGTTCTCACTGCGCCCGGACCGACCGCATTGATACGCACAATCGGGCCGTAGTCATGCGCCAAGTTAGCAGTCATATGGTTAATCGCTGCTTTTGAAGCAGCATAGGCGCTAATCGATGGGCTTTTATTAACCGAACTCATCGACGACATATTAATAATGGAGCCGTAACCTGCTTCCTGCATATGCGGCGCGCACAACTGCGCTAAACGCCAAGCGCTGAATACGTTGATTTGAAACGGACGCTCAAATTGCTCTAGGGTGATTTCAAACGGGCTTTCTTTACCCGCACCACCGCCACCCGCATTATTCACGAGAATATGAATGCCAGCAAACTCCGCCATGGTGATATTAACCAGCGCTACTAAATCATCATCTTTCAGCACATTACATTCTGCAGCCAAGGCTTTGCCGCCGCTAGCAATGATCTCATCTGCCAGTTTTTGTGCATCGGCGATATTTAAATCAGCAATCACTACCGCAGCGCCATGCTCGGCCAACATACGGCAACTGGCTGCACCAATACCATTGGCACCACCGGTCACAATGGCCACTTTTCCGCTTAAATCAAAGAGTTTGCTCGGGGTCATAAGGTTGTATCCTTGTTGATCAAATAATCAGCCAGCGCTTGGCAGGCTGGCAATCAGGTGGGATCAATACTTGTTCAACATAAGAGCACTGTCCAGTTCGGCCACTAGTAGGTCTTACACCTACGAGCGTTCAATGCTTTAAGCTGTGTATCAATTTCCTCTTTTAAAGAACCGCTATAAAGTATAGAGGTTTCCATATTTTTATAAGGCCCTTCACGCGCTGCACTTGCCCAGTTATATGAGCCCACGCACAGGACTGAATCATCAACCAGAATTATTTTACTGTGTACTTGCTTGACGACATGAACAATTAAACCGTGCTCGGCAAGAGTTGTGCAGCAGTGGTCAAATGCTTTCAACTTCTTTTCGTCCCGCTGGTTCGCGGTTGTTGTATTAAAATGTTCATCAGTATAAAGCGACACTTCAATATTGTTTTTCACAGCGTGCTGCAATTTTGTTAATAGTCCCGTTTCCTCTAGGCGCTCAAGCTTGACCCACGGCGATACAATCACTACGCGATGCTGAGCCTGTGCCAAGATACGCTGCAAGCAGTTATCATGCTCTTGGGCATTACTAATGATCTGAGGCGTTTCGAGTCCTTTAAGCAAGTCAGGACGTGCTGTTTTTGAAGTAAACTGCAGTGCATTACTTTCATTTTCAAAAAGGTACTGCCCCAGCAAATGACGTGGAGTACCTAGCGCCGCGGCACCGATAACATCCATATCACCAAACACAATAAAGCTGTCTTTAGCTCGAGAGACCGCTACGTTAAGCAATGCTGGGTCTTGATCAATAAAGGGACCATCATCATGGCGAGAGTACACAGATGAAAAAACCACTATCGCTCGCTCTGCACCTTGTAAAGCATGCACTGTGCCAATAGTCATAGCCTCATCGCCGCTACCCACTTTAATGCCGAGTGCCATGCACTCTTGCTGAATCAGCTGTGCCTGCGCCTTAAAAGGGGTTACTACACCGACAATTTTTTCCAGTGGCTGCTTGTGCACACGCTCTAGGCGCGTGCGCTGTTCAGATAACCATTGCGCAATCGTAATCGCTTCAAGTCGGTTAATACGACTACCCGAAACAGGCGATTCAACACGCCCATCCACATGCACGTAAGCAAACGGCGGTAACTCTGAATCAACCGCTGCAGTGTTGCGCAGCGGCTGCAAAAGGCCTTGATAACACAGATCATTACAGTACGAGATAATGCTATTTAAACAGCGGCGGTGCTCACGTAAAAACATGCCCGGCTCTGCTTTGGCAAGGTATTGGTAACGGCTCGCCGATTGCGCAATACGCATCACACTACCATCCACGACAGAACGCCCCTCAAGCAGCAGTCGCTTGTACTCATCTATCGATGTGATCAATCCTTGTTGAGCCATATTCCCAACATCAACAGTTGGAGATAAATTGGCAACGGGTTTAATCTGCTGCACATCACCAATAGCCAAAACCCGTTTGGCCAATGCCATAGAAGCACCTGCTACGTCTGGAGCCACTTGCCCTGCTTCATCAATAATCAACAGATCAATTTCATTAATCAAATATTCATTACGATACTGTCCTTTCGCTTCAAACACTTGATGAGTCATATGAGCAGGTAAAGAATGCAATGTTGAAACGATACAAGGCGTCAACTTCATGCGGCGACGCCAGCGTGGGAGAACCGATTTCAAACCGGTCTTTTCTCTATTCTTACGCTCTTGCTCTGCTAGCTCTTTAGATTGCTTGGTGCAGTCTTCAAGCCAACGCGCTTCCCAATAATGCACAGCCAGTTGGAAAAGTTTAAAGCGCAAGGTCATATCCAAGGCTTGATCAAACTCATCGAACGCATCAGGTACTGTAGACACTGGATCGGTTGCAAGAGCAGACCAGGCTTCAGTTAAGCTCCTCTGTGCACTTTGCCCTTGCGCTATAATCCCGCGCAAGCTATTCAACTGCTGTTCTTGCATTGCAACTTTTTTACGTTGCTGTGCTAAGTGCTCTGTCAATATTGTTTCTGGTAAAGACTGATCCAACTCATTGTTTTTACTTAATAATGCCTTACTGACAGAGCAAAAATTTTCTTCTATAAATAACGCTTTTTTGAGACGCCGCTTTCTAGCCACAGGCGGCAGTACACTGAGTAAGATTAAGAACAAAGACTCGTCTGCACAAAAGCGCTGCCAATGCTGCAAATCAGCTTCTGTATTCGCAGTATCTTCCTGCATCGCACACAGCCTATTGTGCTCACGACCCCACACTTCTTTGTAAGTAGCAGCGCCGACTAAAGCACGCCATTGCTTTTTAGAACGCTGTGATTCAGCCCAACTGCGCTGTAAAGCGGCCAGTTGTTCTTGGGTATTTACCAGATGCTTATGTAGTTGCGCTTTAACTACTGCAACCTGCGTTAAGGCTGCGTCCCCTAACACGCGCTGCGCATGAGCAAGAAAAGTCTTTTCAGCACGCTCAATATATTCTGCGCTCTCTGTTTCACGATAAAAAGAGGCCGTTTGATAACGTTGTGCAGCTTCAGCTTCACGACTTTTTGACGGGAAATACCCGCCAAAACTGTCAATATCAGGCAACCAACGACCACCAAAGCCTTTTGCGCTATCTTCGAAACCTTCTGCAAAAGCCTCAAGCACATTCGTCACGGCTTGGTTATTGGTCGATGCCGCAATAATTAAAGGCGGTTCAGTTTCCTCTAACGCAGCTTTAACCCATAAAGAAGCAACCACAGACAACACAAATGTTGTTTTGCCCGTTCCAGGCGGCCCATTAATGGCTAACACTTCGCCATCCTGCATTGCTACAGCTTGTGCTAAGGCATCACGCTGCGCCAGTGCCAACGGGTATTGCGTATTGGCATGCCCTAAGCGAGTTGCCATACTTTTGATGGGGTCAACACAAGGCTGGTGCTGATCGGTATTTTCTAAGGCATAGCTTTGCAATAAAGGTAATGCGGTTTTGCAATCCGCAAGCCAATCATAAAGCCCGATAATATGCCTAGCAGGGTTGTCCAGCGGATCAACCTTCACCAGTCGAGCCTCACCGAGGCTGTCAAATGAGTTGCCAAGTAAATCAACCAAGTTAAGCTTTTCAAAAAGTTGGTGGGTAACAATATAATAAGCGTCCCAAATTTCAGCACGTTGCTGATCGCTGTTTGCCTCTAGCAAAGATAGCGCTTCGCTTTCAGAACAAACTTGGACTTCTTTTGTATTTAAAAATTTATCCTGCTCAGCGACATGGGCCAAGGTAAAGCAATCATCGGCTTGCGGCTGTAGCAAATCACGCGGAATATTCGGGGCTACTGCTGGCAAAAATCGCCCATCACGTACCACCCACAGTCCGCACACCAGAGGCGTAATAACATCAGGAAAAAGTGCAGATTTTTTTTGCCCATGCTCTAGCCGTGGCTTATAAATAGCTGGACGCAGCACGGCCTGTATAATCTGAACTGACTCAGGCTCGCCATCAAAAAGTTTTTTCAACTCAGGGCTATTGGATGGTAGTAGACCCTTTTTATACACTGTGGGATCAATTGCAATCATCCGGCCTAAGTCTTTCTGACTGAGCGCACCTTGCGAACTTTCAGCATCAATCAGTGAGTTTCGCCAGTACCCTAACCACTGTTTCATTCTAGGAACATTATCTACAGTTTTATTCATAACCTTATCTTCACGCCCCAACCTGCCCTTACCCAATAATTATCCATATAGCTGAACGCTCTCCAGTCACCTTTTATAAAAGTGACATAGCAAAACAACAGCCTTGCGCAAAAACCACTTAAGATATTAACTGCATCAGCTAGAGGATACGAACGCCGAGCCATCCCACAAGGATGAAAGTTGTAGTATGCAGAGTTTATGCTGACTCAACCATGCTCATTAATTCAGCACAAGCAGCCTAAACGCACTTTAGCCTACCTAGGTAACGGCTGTTATAATACGTGCTAGCCCTCTTTAGAAGATTAGAAAACTCATGCGTCTTGATCGATTTATCTCTGAAACAACCGGCCTCAGCCGCAAAGAAGCCACCAAGGTTGTGCAAAGCGGCGAAGTGACAGTCGCCGGCTTGGTACAAAAGAAAGGTGCCTTTAAAGTGCCTGAAAATGCAGAGGTAATCTGGGGTGGTGAGCAATTGGAACTGATGGGCCCCATCTATTTGATGATCAACAAACCCCTAGGCTGCGTATGCGCCAATCGCGACTCAGCCCATATGACCGTGTTTGCTCATTTAGATATCCCCATTTCCGATAAACTGCATACGGTTGGACGTCTAGATTTAGACACCTCAGGACTTTTATTGATCACCGATGACGGCAAGTGGTCACACCGTATCACTTCACCGAAGAAGAAATGCCCGAAGGTCTACCACGCTTGGGTATCTGAGCCGCTGACTGAAGAGAATATTCAGGCTTTTGCTCAAGGCTTAGAGCTTACAGGCGAAACCACTCTCACAGCGCCAGCCGTGTTGGAAATCATCAATGAGCATGAAGCCTTAGTGCATGTACATGAAGGTCGTTATCACCAAGTGCGACGCATGTTTGCTGCAGTAGGTAATAATGTAGAGAAACTGCATCGCGAGCAAGTGGGTGAACTCAAGCTGGATATTGATCTGCTGCCTGGCGACTACCGCTTCTTGAGCGCAGAAGAAGTCGCGCTTTTCTAACCGACTATGTGCAGATCAGCGAAAACAACATTCGTGAGTCATCTACAGCCTAAGGATGGCGATCTAGCTGCATTGATCATCGCATATCGGGGCAGCGCAACATATTTGCTACCCCGACGTTTTAATCACAGCTAATCATTGATTTAGAGGCCTTAGAGTATGGCTTCAAAGGATTCAGGCAAGATCTGGCCGCCATCAACAATAATGGTTTGCCCGGTAATAAAGCGCGCTTCTTTTGAAGCTAAAAAGCAAGCCGCATGGCCGATATCTTCAGGCGCACCTAAGCTTTTCACCGGTATCGAATCAGCCATTTCTTTCAAGTAGGCTTCGCCTTGTGCTTCCAGCCCTGCTGTACGGATATTACCCGGCATCACCGCGTTAATAGTAATGCCTTCACGTGCACACTCTAGAGCTGCAGAACGCATAAAGCCCAACTGCCCTGCTTTACTCGCAGCATAGTGCGACCAGCCTGGGTAGCCCGTCACTGCACCCGTAATAGAAGAGGTGATAACAATCCGGCCATAACTGCGCTCACGCATGGCTGGCAACACAGCTTGCACCATAAAGAAGGTACTGCGCAGATTCACATTCATCATCTGCTCCCAGTTCTCAATGGTCATGCTATCGAGTGAGGCTTGCGGGAAAATGCCGGTATTAGAGCAGAGCACATCCAAGTGGCCGTAACGCTCGACCACTGTATCCACCACACGCTGGCAGGCTGCTTTATCTGTGACATCTAGCGCTGCAAATGTCGCGCCCAACTCGTCGGCAACACGCTGGCCCGTTTCAGTATCAATATCAGCAATCACCACCTGTGCACCGGCTTTGACCAGTACTTCAGCAATGCCTTTACCAATACCATTGGCACCGCCCGTTACAATGGCAACTTGATCTTTCAATGAGAACATTTGACTCCCCCCAACCACACTATGAAATATAGAACCACGCTAGCACAGGCCATTTGCCTAAGCCACTACAGAGTGAGACTCAGTGCTTTATGGCTGATGGCTGATGGCTGATTGAGGTTAGACATTTTTAATATATCTTTTAAACTCATCTTAAGATGTGGTTTTGTGCTGGCACAAGACAAAAAAGAATAAAAAAAGTCGGGGCAAGATAACCTGCCCCGACTTCTTATAGATAGCGATGTTCTAAATAGAACTTAGGCCTTCTTGACCCAAGACTGACACCAGCCTTCTGCTTTCACACTTTTCTGTGGGAAAAGCATACAACCGTTATTTGCTTCTTGGAAGAACATGCAGTTTGAACAGTTACTGTCCTCTTTGAATGCAGCATGGTCTTTAGCTTCTGCAGCAATTTCGACGTAATGTAACGCCTGAGCCTGAGGAGAAGCTGGGTCAAGAGGGGTAAGATCTTGAGCAAAAGCACGCTGTGACAGAAGAGTTGCACCGAAAGGTACAGCCGCGATCGCTAATAAACTACCGCGCATAAAGTTACGACGACTTTGGTTATCCATGGTATTTCCTCATCTATTTGTGGCTATATTAGTATTCTTAATACATTGATCTATTATTCATCTGCATTGCAAATGCAGCAAGTCTAGATTCAAATGCATACTAGAATCATTAGCATCTGTTTGCATATCACATGTAGATGTTAATGATTCTCTTTAATCTATATAATGTAATAATTCATTCATAATATATCACTCAACGAATTATTGTAATGACATTATTTTTAATATTAAGCAGCATCTAGCAAGATCCTTAATAGTAATGATTATCAATATTAAGCATTCTAACTTAAATACTATAAAACTAGCCTTATGCTAGAGTCTTTACCAAGCATTACGCACTTTAGGAGGTTTTTATGAGCATCTTTTCAGGAAAACTCACTGTTTTTTATGATGGAGCTTGTCCTGTCTGCGTACGCGATCGGCGTTGGTATGAGAAACTGGAAGGCAAAACAGAGGATAGCGTTGAGTGGTTGGATATTACTGGGCGTGACGATGAGCTCCGTCAGCAAGGTGTCAACCCGGACAAGGCTCTGCGTGAGTTGCACGTTAAAGACGCACAAGGCGAAGTGCATCGGGAAATGGACGCTTATATTCTATTGATGTCGCGCGTCACACTACTAAAACCATTAGCTTGGCTGATTGCCCTACCGGTGATCCGCCCTACTCTTGCTTGGCTATACCACCGCTGGGTTGCACGTAGACTGGGATCACGGATCTGATTGAGAGTAAACTCATTGTGCGCATGTTGTGTACGCACCTTATACAATATAGTCGCCCACACTTAAACGTTGTACGATTTGACTGCCCGTAGGTCGCTAAGCACACTAGATCATGTGAAAAATCAATCACCTACATAAGATGAGTTGACCAGTTGCTGATGCCTTGTGATCAGAAACTGCTTACTTTTATCAGAGTAAATACTCACTGTGATGGCGTAATTAGTGTGGCGTTTAACACCATAAACATCTGGTGAAGTCAGAACAAATAAATTTTTATAACGCTGTGCAAATAGGTCTTTGATCTCATCTATCGTCCCTTCAGTTACAAATGGCTGTGCTTTGTTAACTGGATTTTCAAACTCGATCAACGCATAAGTACTGTCTGGCAGATGTTTTTTAATAATAATATTTGCACCGTATTTAATACTTGGCTCTTGACCTAAGGTCATAGTAAAAGATCCGCCTAAAGTAGTGAAATACTCACTTTCCACAGGTTTTGGAGGTAACAGTGATGCACATGCTGACAATAATAAAGCGACCATGATAATGAAAACTCTTCGCATATTGACTCCCTATCAATAAGCCTTACAGATTGACAACGGCTCTAGCTCATCTCCATATAGTGTTCATATGCAGAGTTCTATTACGTTGCTTACCCTGATGATTCGACACCAGCTTACTGATCGAAACAAGCTAAATCACTGTAAAAAGTTCATTCTGTGATGGCATTCTCAAAATCAATATTATAATCATATTTGGAATTTACAGTGACTCCGTCGCTATCGGTATCAGCACCTCATTACGGCGCAAAAACCAAGGCGTAAACGGCGGATTATAGCGCGCCCAGATAGGCTCACCGATGGCAGTAAAACCCTGCTTTTGAATCCAAGCCTGCAGCGCTGCACAGTTTGCTTTATAACTTTTGGCGCGCCACAAACCTGAATAACGAATCACTGCCATGTGCTGAGCCGGAATTTGACGTAAAACGATCTTCGGGTCATTGGGTTCAGGCAAAGTCTCCAACACTGAATCTGCAGGCATTACAAAGCTCACCACCCAATTGCCATCCACTTGTTGCTGGCCAACAGGTGAAGTCATGGCAATCTTTTGACTGGCCGCACCTTGCGCCACCGGACTGCTCATGCGCATGCTTTGGCGGGCAGTATTATTACCGGCGATATATTTAAACAGCCGGCCAAAGGCTTTATTACCCGCGCTGAAAAAGCCGCCCTCAACTGCAGTTTCAGCGACTATATGCGGCTCGTAAACGCGCAGCTCAAAGTTCTGTTCTTTAAGCATCACGCTGTACTTCGCTTCTTGAGCTGCCATTATCTGTCTCTCTAT
>DASRNZ010000104.1:0-43866 GCA_035647155.1 Thiopseudomonas sp. | reverse complement strand
AGCAGCATTAAATCGATCCCAGAGGAAAAATGCTTGCCTGCGCCCGATAACACCACCACTCGTACTTCCGGAGTATCTTCAATCCAAGCAAAAATATCCCGCATCTCTGACCAAAAATCAGCGTTCATCGCATTGATTTTTTCTGGACGATTGATTTGTACGTGGGCAATCGAATCTTTGAGTTCAACATTAAACGCGCGGTAAACAGTCATATATCATTTTCCTAATTATGTTTTTTATTATTGGGAGTACTTTGATCCTGCAATCGACAATATAACAAGTGGCTCAATAATGTCGATACGTAGAATTAAGTACTCATTGAAGAGAGGTAAATCCACTTCTATTAAGGATGGAAGCGATTGTGACGGACTTACTTGGCGGGTGGGGATCACTCACAGGGCATAAAAAACCGCATGCATCTGAATAATGCCTGCGGTTTCTAGGTTATACGATTGCTTAACTCTTCCAGGCCAACTCACCACCACTGGCCTTTTTTATTCTTTCTAAAAACAAATCATGCGCTTCCAGCTCCTGTGCTGTCGCGGCCAATACGGTTAAAGGTGCACGGTCAGCATCAATGCGGCGTATTTTCGAGACACTGATATAACCACCCCCTTCATCCCCAGCATCGCCTGCTAAAGATAAATTAGTCTGACCACCAGTCATGGCTAAATAGACTTCAGCCAGAATCTCAGCATCAAGCAAGGCACCGTGCAACTCACGACCGGAGTTATCCACGCCATAGCGCTTACATAAGGCATCAAGGCTATTGCGCTGACCGGGGTGACGTTCACGCGCCATCACTAAGGTGTCTAAAACAGTGCAGTACTCACTGACATCAGAACGATCCGACTGCCCTAATAAAGCAAACTCATGGTTGATAAAGCCAATATCAAAGGGGGCGTTATGAATAACCAGCTCTGCGCCTTTAATAAACTCAAAGAATTCATCAGCCACATCTTTAAAGCGCGGTTTATCTTTTAGAAACTCATCGGTAATCCCGTGTATCGCCAAAGCACCTTCTTCACTGGCGCGGTCAGGCTGTAAATACACATGATAGGTCCGACCGGTGGGCGTGCGGCCCTCCAGCTCTAGACAACCAATTTCGATAATCCGATTGCCTTCGTTGATATTGATACCAGTGGTTTCGGTATCCAGCACAATGTATCTCATGCCAAGACCTCTTCAACACCACGGTTGGCCAACTCATCCGCACGCTCGTTACCGGGGTGGCCAGTATGACCGCGTACCCACTGCCATTCAATCTGATGGCAAGCCACTTGCTCATCCAGCTGTTGCCATAGATCAACATTTTTAACCGGCTGTTTAGCTGCAGTTTTCCAGCCGCGCTTTTTCCAGTTTGGCATCCACTCTTGAATCCCCTGCATGACATATTTGGAGTCAGTCACCAACAATACAGTGCAGGGTTGCTTCAGTTCAGCCAAACCACGAATGGCTGCAGTGAGTTCCATACGGTTATTGGTGGTATTGCGCTCACCGCCACATAATTCTAACTCTTTACCTTTGTACACTAACAACGCTCCCCAACCACCAGGGCCAGGATTGCCTTTGCAGGCTCCGTCGGTGTAAATCTCAACTCTATCTGTCATGTTCTTCGCTATGTTTAAAGTTTTTCTGATGAGGTGTTTGTGCTGCAACCACAGTGGGTCGTAATTTTTCCACACGTAATTTCAACGAATGTGATTGCGGATGCATACCATGCACCATTTTACGGGCAACCAGCATATAACAGCTACCCAAGGGTAGTTTTTTATTCTCAGCGTAACGCTCCAGCCATGCAAATTTATGATGCAATGCATTGGATTTAAACAACGGCCGGTAGGCGGTAAAGCTGCGTTTTTCTAAGCTAAAACCCAGTACCCCCAGCCAATCAGTAATGCGCGCAGGGGCTAAACAATACGCTTGCCGCCAAACACTACGCGTGCAATGACGGTACACACCAAAGACACTCCATGCATGGGCTCCCAAAATAATCACATGCCCACCCGGCCGTACACAATGTGCCGCCTCGCGCAGTACATCATGCGGCGAACGGGCAAAATCTAAACTGTGTTGCAATACCACCACATCGGCAATACCAGCTGCAATCGGCCATTTATTCTCAGTACAGTGCATCTCTACATTCAGCTGCGCATCACCCAGGCTCACATGATGGCGGATACTCGGTGCTCGTGTAATTTCAACAGGCGGATTGTAATACACAATATAACTGCCGAAATGCCGCGCCAATTGTTGTTTAAGCAAGTCATGTTCAAGCTGCTTAAGTTGCTGCCCTTTATTGCTTAAAAACCATTGCGCTAACGGCCCCGCTAAATTTTTACGAGGACGCGATAAAAAACCAGAGAAGCGTTGTAACTTCATAGCTCGACACCCGATTAATGCACTGCAAGGGCAAACCCGGTAAGTTGGGCATGCTAAGCTTATTTTATTTATTGCTGAGGATCATGTCATGCTGACCTTTACCGCCCTACCCGCATTTAATGATAACTACATTTGGCTGATTCAAGATGCACAACGTCAAGTCTGTGCCGCCGTTGACCCTGGTGATGAAAAACCGGTGTTGGATTGGCTCGCTGCACATCCACAATGGCAACTCACAGATATTTTGATTACCCATTACCATCATGATCATATTGGCGGTGTTGGCGCTCTTAAAGAAGCCACGCAGGCCCGCGTAGTTGGCCCTGCTCGTGAGACCATTCCCTGCTTAGACCTGCCTGTCGATGATGACGCAAGCATCGATCTGTTTGGTCATACCGTACATGTTTTTGCTGTGCCCGGACACACCTTAGGTCACGTTGCTTACTTTTGCAAAAGCGGCCTGACACAGCCTTGGCTGCTCAGTGGTGATACGCTCTTTGCTGCAGGTTGTGGTCGTATGTTTGAAGGCCATCCTGAACAAATGTATGCATCACTCGCACGTCTCGCAGCCTTACCTGATAACACCCTTGTCTATTGCACCCACGAATACACTTTAAGCAATTTACTCTTTGCCCAAGCGGTTGAACCGGACAATCACGATATTCAGCAGCGCATCGAGCAGGTACGTCAATTGCGTGATAATCAGCAGATCACTCTACCCAGTCATATCGCTCTAGAAAAACGCACCAATCCGTTTTTACGCTGTGAGCAAAAGACAGTTATCCAAGCTGCAGAACAGCAAGCGGGGCAAGAACTGAAGGAAGACCATAAGGTATTCGCTGCATTGCGGTCATGGAAAGATACATTTTAATCGGCCCGATGATCGGAATCGGCTTGACCCACATTCGCCGACTTCCTAAAATTGTGCAAACTTTCTGAAAAGCACTTCTATTGATGCCGGACTCCGACAGCCAAGACTCTTCTATTTCTTGCTCTATTCGCCGTATGACACGCCTAGTTGCCATCTCTTTTGTAGCGCTACTAGGCTCAGGCTGTTTATCCTTTGAAGAGGTCCAAAATCCACCTGCGCCACAGGTCGTCTATCCATCTGTATATAGCAATGATGCATTCGCTATCAATCAAAAAACAGCACAACACTTAGTGAATCAAGCGGCTGCAAGAGATCAAGCAAATCAAGCAGCAATGGATGAGGCCGAACAGGATATTTGGCAACGTGTCCGCCATGGTTATCAGCTGCAGCACTTAATCGATAATAACCCGCGAGTTGATCAGCAGCGCCTATGGTTTGCCAGTCGCGGCAAGGTGATTGAAAATATTTCTAAGCGTAGCAACCCCTACATGTACTATATCGTCGAGAGTTTGAGTGCGCGTAATATGCCGCTTGAACTCGCTTTACTGCCGATGATTGAAAGCGGTTATAACCCCCACGCGTACTCAACAGCGCATGCATCGGGTTTATGGCAGTTTATCCCCTCCACTGGCCGTCATTTTAAGCTTAAACAGTCACATTGGTATGATGCGCGTCGCGATATTACGGCCTCGACACAAGCCGCATTAAACTACCTTGAATACCTGCATACTATGTTTGATGGTGACTGGTTGCTGGCTTTAGCCGCTTATAATTCCGGCGAAGGCACTGTGGCTCGCGCGATCAAACGCAATCAATCTCGCAACTTACCCACTGACTATTGGAACCTGAACCTACCGGCAGAAACACAAGCTTACGTGCCTAAGCTACTGGCTATTTCACAATTGATCAGCGCACCGCTGGCCTATGATATTGCCCTGAGCCCCATTGCTAACGAGCCCTACTTCACTCAAGTACCGCTTAAGCAACAAATGGAAATCGGCCGTTTAGCCAAGTTAGCCAAACTCGATGAAAAAGCACTGGTGCAACTCAACCCAGCTTATAAGCAAGGTATAACCTACGATGGTCCTCAGCATCTGTTAGTGCCGTTGAAAAATGCACAACTACTGACGACAGAATTGTCCACCATGAAACCCAGCGATCAGGTGCAGTGGCAGCAATACACAGTGCGCAGCGGCGATAACTTATCCACCATTGCCAGCCGTCACCATGTCTCAGTGGCATTGATTAAAGATATCAATAAACTCAGCAGTAACTTTTTGCGCATTGGTCAGGTGCTTAACATACATCAAGGCGGCGCTAATGTAGCTCGTATGCAGCCGCCCTCACGCAAGTCCCAGCCCAGTCGCACAACGTACACTGTGCGCTCGGGTGATAACTTATCCATGATTGCTGCACGCCAAAAAGTGTCAGTCGCCAATATTAAACGTTGGAATAAACTGTCATCGAACGCATTAAAAATCGGACAAAAACTGACATTAGTAACCGGCAGCAACTCAGGCCAACAATCGGCACAACGCTCACGCGCCACTCAATATAAGGTGCGCTCAGGGGATTCCTTGTACGTGATCGCCAAACGCCATAAAGTCACTCTTAAACAACTGAAAAACTGGAACCCTAACGCCAGCAGCGCTTTAAAACCTGGACAAACCTTGTCGCTGTACCTCTAGTACAGCGCTGCATGCCAGCCTGAGTTACTTGGGCTGACTCAGGCCAAGTGTAAGCTGACGCCCAGTTGATAAATCGAGTAAACTGCGCAATTGTTGTCTCGTTGCTGTTTATTGAAGGGTTGATGCTTTATGCGCGTATTTTTTTTGCTGATCGGCGTGCTTGTACTCAGCCAAAGCGCTTTTGCCAGTCTGGTCACCAGTCATGGCTATGCGCAGTTTGAAGAGCTCAAATATGACGCCGATTTCAAGCATTTTGACTGGGTCAATCCAGACGCACCCAAAGGTGGCAGCATACGCCTGATGGGGTTTGGCTCATTTGATACGCTCAACCCCTACACTTTAAAAGGCTCTAGCCCGATTGGCACGGCTGACTTCAGCAGTTATGGCATCAGCGAACTCAATGAGCCCTTGATGGTGGGCAGCGGCAACTATGATCCGTCGGGCGATGAACCGGCCAGTGCTTATGGCTTAATCGCCGAAAGCGTGCAATACAACGACAGCCGCAGCTGGGTGGTATTTAATCTACGCAAAGAAGCCCGCTTTCACGATGGCACGCCGATTACCGCGAAAGATGTGGCGTTTTCCTATCGCACCCTATTAAAACAAGGCCACCCGCAATACCGCACCTACTTACAAGAAGTGCAGCGTGTCGACATCCTCAGTCCGCACCGCATTCGTTTTGTCTTTAAGCGTGCGGGGAATCCTTTATTGATTTTGCGTATGGGTGATTTGCCCGTGCTGCCCGAGCACTACTGGCGCGATCAAGATTTCAGCCAAACCACCTTTAAACCACCATTGGGTAGCGGCCCTTATCAGATCACTTCAGTTAAACCCGGCCGCGCGGTGGTGTTTGAGCGCGTGAAAGACTGGTGGGGAAAAGACCTTGCGGTCAATCGTGGTAAATACAACTTCGATAAAGTTTTTGTCGATTTTTACCGTGATAAGCACGTGGCCTTTGAAGCTTTTAAAGTCGGTAGCTTTGATTTTTATATTGAGCATCAAGCTAAAAACTGGGCTAATAATTACCGTTTCCCAGATATTGCTAAGGGACGGGTGATCCGTGCGGAAATCCCGCATCAAATCCCGACACAAACCCAAGCCTTGTTTATCAATACTCGGCGTGCACAATTTCACGATGCAGCCACCCGCGAAGCGCTGACGCTGCTGTTTGATTTTGAGTGGGCCAATAAAACTCTATTTAATAATGCCTATCAACGTGCTGACAGCTACTACCCCAACAGTGAGTTTTCCGCGCGGGGTACGCCACAAGGTGCGGAAGGCTTATTACTGGCCAAATGGCGTGAACAGCTGCCCTTAGCTTTATTTCTAGAGCCCTTTACTTTAGAACCCACAGCCGGTCGTGGTATCCCCCGTGACACCTTACGTAAGGTGATGGGTTTGTTGACTGATGCGGGCTGGCGCAGCACCTCTAAGGGGTTAAAGAATAAACTCGGTCAACAATTAGAGCTGGAAATACTCTTAGTCAATCCAAGCTTAGAACGAATCTTGCAAGCCTATGTCAATACACTCAATGAAGTAGGGATTGCTGCACGGATGCGCACGGTCGATCGCGCGCAATACAAACAGCGCTTAGATCACTTTGATTTTGATTTAACCTTGCTGACCTTGCCGCAAACCCTCAGCCCAGGCCTTGAGCAGTGGCAGTATTTCCACTCTTCGCAAGCCATGATTAAAGGCAGCAAGAACTATGCAGGGATCAACAATCCGGTGATTGATGATTTATTAGAACATTTACTCAATGCCAAAAACTATCGCGAGCAACGTAATGCTGCCCGCGCCTTAGACCGTGCATTATTGTGGCACTACTACAGCATTCCAAACTGGTATATTAGCCATCATCGTATTGCTTACCAGAACCGTTTTGAATTTGTACGCATTCCACCTTACACCTTAGGTTTACGTGCTTGGTGGTTAAAACCCTCGGAGATTCGCTAATGTTAACTGTGCTGCGTCGCGGCTGTTTATCACTGATTGTCTTAGCCTGTAGCGCTGGTGTCTTTGCCCAGCCGCAACATGCGATGACGCTATATGACGAGGCGCCTAAATACCCCAGCGACTTCAGCCATTTTGCTTACACCAATCCCGAGGCCCCCAAAGGCGGCACGTTACGTTTGGCGGGGCTCAATGGTTTTGACAGCCTCAATCCCTTTATTCCTAAGGGTAATGCCGCTGATCAGATTGGTTTAATGTATGACACTCTCACCTATCATTCTGCGGATGAGCCTTTCACTGAATATGGTCTTTTGGCTGAGCGCATCGAAAAAGCCGATGACAACAGTTTTGTGCGTTTTTATCTTAATCCCCAAGCGCGCTTTAATGATGGCCAACCGGTCACCGCAGAGGATGTGCTCTTTACCTTTAATACACTGGTAGAAAAAGGCCACCCGCTGTATCGCCATTACTATGCTGATGTGGCCGAAGTAGTGGTAGAAAACCCACTGCAAGTGCGCTTTGACTTTAAACACACTGAAAACCGTGAATTGCCACTGATTCTGGGCCAGTTACAAATTCTGCCGAAACATTGGTGGGCCGAGCGTGACTTTACTAAAACCAGTTTAGAAGCACCGCTGGGCAGTGGCCCTTACCGCTTAGTGCGTGTGGATGCAGGCCGCAGCTTGCGTTACGAGCGCGTCGCCGACTGGTGGGGTAAAGACTTACCCGTGTCGCGCGGACTGTATAATTTCGACAGCATCCACATTGATTACTACCGCGATATGTCGGTGGCCTTAGAAGCTTTTAAAGCGGGGCAGTTTGATTTCAATCTGGAATATTCAGCTAAAGACTGGGCCACAGGTTATAACTCGCCGGCATTGCGCAGCGGACAGATTATTAAAAAAGAAATTAAAAACTATAACCCCGTTGGTATGCAGGGTTTTACCTTTAATCTGCGCCGTGAGATCTTTCAAGATGCGCGCGTGCGTGAAGCCATTGGCTTGCTGTTTGATTTTGAGTGGACCAATAAGCAGTTGTTTTACAGTGCTTATATTCGTACGCAAAGCTTCTTTGAAAACTCTGAATTAGCCGCGCGCGGTTTACCCTCCGCAGAAGAGTTGGCTCTTTTAGAGCCCTTGCGCGATTCGATTCCAGAACAAGTCTTTACTCAGGCTTACCAAGCGCCTGTCAGTGATGCCAGTGGCATTATTCGTGAGCGCCGTTTAGAAGCGTGGCGCTTACTGCAAGAAGCCGGTTACCGCATTGAAAACGATCGTATGGTGAATGCAGCAGGTGAACCGCTGGAATTTGAATTTATTATTGCCCAAGCCAACCTTGAGCGAGTCTTGTTGCCCTTTAAGCGCAATCTGGCGGAACTGGGCATTGAAATGACCATTCGCCGTGCGGATGTTTCGCAATATATTAACCGCATGCGTTCACGGGATTTTGATATGACTTCTAGTATCTGGTCACAATCCAATTCTCCCGGTAATGAGCAGCGTGATTTCTGGCACTCCAGTAGCGTGGACAATCCTGGCAGCCGCAACTTTATTGGTCTTCAAAACCCAGCCATTGATACGCTGGTTGAAGGTTTAATCAATGCGCCCAGTCGTGCTAGCTTGATTACTCATGCACGTGCCTTGGATCGCGTGTTATTGGCTGGCCATTATGTTATTCCCAACTATTATATTGATACATGGCGCACGGCGTACTGGCAGCATTTAGCTCAGCCGGAAATCGCACCGCTGTATGATTATGGCTTAATGACCTGGTGGCATAATGCTGATGCAGCAAGCCCTCCTCCTGTAACGGACCAATAAGTATGCTGGCATATATTTTTCGGCGTTTATTGCTGATTATTCCTACGCTGTTGGGAATTTTAGTGGTGAACTTTATTATTATTCAGGCTGCCCCTGGTGGTCCTGTTGAGCAAATGATTGCCAAGCTGGAAGGCTTTGATGCGGCAGCAGGTGGTGCAACGGGACGCATCTCAGGTGGTGGCTCGGAAGTTTCCAGCAGTTCATCGGCCAACTACCGTGGTGCGCAAGGCTTGGACCCTGAGCTGGTACTGGAAATTGAGAAGATGTACGGCTTTGATAAGCCGGCTATCGAACGCTTTTGGATTATGCTGAAAAACTATGCGCACTTTGATTTTGGTAGCAGTTTTTTCCGCGATGCCAAGGTCACTGATTTAATTATTGAAAAGATGCCGGTCTCTATCTCGCTGGGGCTCTGGAGTACGCTGCTGATGTATATGATCTCCATACCGCTGGGGATCAGTAAAGCGGTACGCCACGGCAGCGCTTTTGATGTGTGGACCAGTTCGGCGATTATTCTCGGCTATGCCATTCCAGCCTTCCTCTTTGCCATTTTATTGGTGGTGGTCTTTGCCGGCGGCAGTTATTTAAGTTGGTTCCCACTGCGCGGTCTGACTTCCAATAACTTTGAAGAGCTGAGCCTGCTCGGCAAGATCGGTGACTATTTTTGGCACTTAGCCTTGCCGGTGACTGCCCTGGTGATTGGTCACTTTGCTACACTGACTTTGTTAACTAAAAATAGCTTTCTCGATGAAATTAATAAGCAATATGTGACCACTGCACGCGCCAAAGGCTTACCGGAAAACAAAGTGCTCTACGGTCATGTGTTTCGTAATGCCATGCTGATTATTATTGCCGGCTTCCCTGCGGCCTTTATTGGCATGTTCTTTACTGGTTCTCTGCTCATTGAAGTGATTTTCTCGCTGGACGGCTTAGGTTTGCTCAGTTTTGAAGCGGCGATTAATCGTGACTATCCTGTGGTGTTTGGCACGTTGTTTTTATTCACGCTATTGGGTTTGCTGGTTAAATTGATCGGCGATATCACTTACACCTTGGTCGATCCACGCATCGACTTTAGCAGTCGGGGGAACTGATATGGCACTCTCTCCGATTAACCAACGCCGCTTTGCGCGTTTTAAGTTACATAAGCGCGGCTGGTATTCGCTGTGGTTATTTTTAATTCTATTTATCTTATCGCTGGGTGCTGAGTTTATTGCCAACGATAAACCGCTGGTAGTGAGCTATGACGGCGCTTTGTACTTTCCTGTGGTTAAACGCTACCCAGAAACCACCTTTGGCGGCGAATTTCCCTTACAAGCCAACTATAAAAGCCCTTATATCCAAGAGCTGGTAGCGGAGAAACAAGGCTGGATGATTTGGCCGATCATTCCCTTTAACTATTCCAGCATCAACTACGATCTGCAAGTGCCAGCACCGGCACCGCCCTCGATGCAAAACTGGCTGGGGACCGATGATCAAGGCCGTGATGTCTTTGCCCGAGTGATTTACGGTTTTCGTATTTCGGTGTTATTTGCTCTAACACTCACACTGGTGAGTTCGGTGCTGGGTGTCTTTGTCGGTGCTTTACAGGGCTTCTATGGCGGTTGGGTCGACTTGATCGGTCAGCGCTTTTTAGAGGTCTGGTCGGGGCTGCCGGTATTGTATTTACTGATTATTATGGCCAGCTTTATTCAACCGAACTTCTGGTGGCTGCTAGGAATTATGTTGCTGTTCTCGTGGATGAGCTTGGTAGATTTAGTCCGCGCCGAGTTCTTGCGCGGGCGTAATCTTGAGTATGTGCGTGCTGCGCGAGCCTTAGGCATGCAAAACAGTGCGATTATGTTCCGCCATATTCTGCCCAATGCCATGGTGTCGACCATTACCTTTTTGCCCTTTATTTTAACCGGTGCGATCGGTACCTTAACTGCCCTGGACTTCTTAGGCTTTGGCTTACCGCCCGGCTCACCTTCACTGGGTGAATTAGTGGCTCAAGGTAAGTCGAACTTACAAGCCCCGTGGTTGGGCATCAGTGCCTTTACGGTCTTGGCATTGATGCTGAGTTTATTAGTATTTATTGGTGAGGCTGCCCGTGATGCATTCGATCCAAGAAAATAAGACACAACAGCTGTTAAGCATTGAAGACTTATCCGTTGAATTTATCAGCGGTGAGGATGTGCAGCGCGCAGTCAACCACATCAGTTTCACCATTCAAAAAGGTGAAACACTGGCGTTGGTGGGTGAGAGTGGTTCAGGTAAGTCGGTCACCGCGCATTCTATTTTGCGCTTACTGCCCTACCCCATCGCCCGCCACCCAAGCGGCAAGATTATTTATCAGGGTCAAGACTTACTCAGCGCTAAACCTGAGTATTTACGCAAAGTACGTGGCGGCCGTATTGCGATGATCTTCCAAGAACCCATGAGCTCGCTGAATCCCTTGCATAGCATTGAGAAACAGATCAATGAGATTCTGATGCTGCATAAAGGGATGACAGCAAAACAAGCGTCAGTACGCACTTTAGAACTGCTGACCTTGGTTAAAATCAAAAACCCTGAACAACGCATGAGTTCTTACCCACATGAGCTGTCCGGTGGTCAACGCCAACGCGTGATGATTGCTATGGCTTTAGCCAATGAGCCTGAACTGCTGATTGCTGATGAGCCGACTACCGCACTGGATGTCACTGTGCAGCTGACAATTTTAGAACTGCTGAAAGACTTGCAAGAACGTCTGGGCATGTCGATTTTATTGATCAGCCACGACCTCAATCTAGTACGGCGTGTCGCCCATCGTGTCTGCGTGATGCGCAGTGGTGAAATTGTTGAGCAAGCACCCTGTGCTGAGATTTTTAGTAATCCACAGCATCCTTACACCCAAGAGTTACTGGGTGCTGAGCCCAGTGGCTTGCCTGTGCCGCATACACCCTGTGAGACTTTATTAGAAGTTCAAGATTTACGCGTGTGGTTCCCGATTAAAAAAGGCATTCTGCAGCGCACTGTGGATTATGTGAAAGCTGTGGACGGCATCAGTTTCACTCTACAACGCGGACAAACCCTGGGCGTGGTGGGCGAAAGTGGTTCAGGAAAATCGACGCTGGGTTTAGCCATTTTGCGTTTAATTCACAGCAAAGGTGGCATCTTTTACGCAGGAAATGCCATTGATAGTCTCACGCAAAAGCAGGTACGCCCACTGCGCCGCGACATACAAGTGGTTTTTCAGGACCCTTTTGGTAGCCTGAGCCCAAGAATGAGCGTCTCAGATATCATTGGCGAAGGTTTACAGATCCATAAGATGGGCAATGCCGAGGAGCAAGAGCAGGCGATTATTGCGGTATTAAATGAAGTCGGCCTTGATCCAGAGACGCGCAACCGTTATCCCCATGAGTTTTCCGGGGGGCAACGCCAGCGTGTGGCCATTGCTCGCGCCTTGGTGCTCAAACCCAAGCTGATTATTTTGGATGAGCCCACTTCGGCACTGGATCGTACGGTACAACGCCAAGTGGTAGAGCTGTTGCGTCATTTACAGCTAAAATACAACTTAACTTATGTATTTATCAGCCATGACTTAGCCGTAGTTAAAGCGCTCAGTCATCAATTACTGGTGATGCGTCAAGGCCGAGTGGTTGAACAAGGTGCTGCAGAGGATATTTTTGCCGCACCACAGCAGGATTACACACAACAGTTGTTAGCAGCGGCTTTTATAAATAGCCCAAAACAACTGTAATAATGACTATTGACTCAAAAAGAGGAAAAACCATGGGTTTTATGACCGGTAAACGCGTTTTAATTGTTGGCGTGGCCAGCAAATTGTCCATCGCTTCTGGTATCGCAGCGGCGATGCACCGTGAAGGCGCAGAACTGGCTTTTACTTACCAGAATGACAAGCTCAAAGGCCGTGTTGAAGGTTTTGCAGAGAGCTGGGGTTCATCAGCTGACCTGTGCTTTCCATGTGATGTAGCCAATGATGACGAAATCGAAAACGTCTTCGCTGAACTGGCGAAAAAATGGGACGGTTTAGACTGCATCGTTCACTCAGTCGGTTTTGCTCCTGGCGACCAACTTGATGGTGACTTTACTGAAGCCACCACCCGTGAAGGCTTTAAAATTGCCCACGATATCAGTACTTACAGCTTTATCGCGCTGGCTAAAGCCGGTCGTAGCATGATGCAAGGTCGCAATGGTAGTTTGCTGACTCTGACCTATCTGGGTGCCGAGCGCACCATGCCGAACTACAACGTGATGGGTATGGCTAAAGCCAGCCTAGAAGCCGGCGTACGCTACTTAGCGGGCAGTCTCGGCGCTGAAGGTACACGTGTTAACGCAGTATCAGCGGGTCCTATCCGTACCTTGGCAGCATCAGGTATTAAAAACTTCCGTAAAATGCTCGCTGCTAACGAAAAGCAAACACCTTTACGTCGTAATGTGACCATTGATGAAGTGGGTAACGCCGGTGCATTCTTATGCTCGGACCTAGCTTCAGGTATCAGTGGTGAGATTATGTACGTTGACGGTGGTTTTAATACCACTGCCATGGGCAATATCGAAGAAGATTAACTCTTCACGCGACACAAAAAAACCCGCTGATAAGCGGGTTTTTTTGTGTCTATCTAACGCTTAGAAGCGCTGGATTTTCGCTTCCAACTCAAGTTGCTGCATCAGTGCATTAAAATCAACTTGTCCTACACGTGAAGCTAGAACTTGCTGATATTGAGCTAATTCTTCAGCATTTAAAGGCTGGGCTGAATCACTCACACCGTTTAACTGCAACACCACATAACTGCCGTCGTTTAAAGTTAGACCAGCAAACTTAGCTGAATCAGCTTCAGGCTTAGGCATTTTAAACAGTGTTTGCAAGACCTGTGGATCAATACCCTCTTGATCACGCATCGCCGCTTCAACCATTTTCCAGTCGCTTTCTTCAGCCTGGGCATCTGATGCCTGACCACCCTGCAAACTCGCTAACAGGGCTGTACCGGTGGTCTGTGCCTGCTCAATCGCCTGCTCATTAATCAGTTGCTGCTCAATCTGCTGAGCGACTTCAGCCAGTTCAACTTGCTGAGGACGCAAGTGCTCTTTAACACGCAAGACCATGGTTGTTTCAGGGTCAAGCTCAAGAACCATACTGTTTGCACCCTCTTCAAGTACTTCAGTACTAAAAGCTGCGGTCAGGACTTGGCGATTAGCAAATAAACCCTCTGCACCATCACGGCCAAAGGCCTCGCTGACTTGTATATCTAAGTTCAACTCAGCAGCAGGCTGCTGTAAATCAGCTGACTCATAAGCTAAGCCTTCAAGATCTTTAATGATCTCAACAAAACGCTGCTCTACTTCCTGAGCTTTTAAGCTCTGCGCCAGTTTATCTTTTAAGCTAGCAAAACTTGGAATATCAGCTTCTTCAACATCCAGTAACTGAATCACATGCCAACCATAGTCAGTACGCACAGGCTCTGAAATCTGATCTTGCTTGAGTGCATATAAAGCATCTTCAAACTCAGACTCATACACACCGGGCGCTGCAAAACCAAGGTCACCGCCTTGCTGTGCTGAGCCGATATCATCCGATAACTCTGTTGCAACCTGAGCAAAGGTCTCACCTGCATTAATACGAGTAATCGCTTCTTCAGCCTTTGCCAGCGCTTGCTCATCGCTCACATCATCACTGGTTTCAATCAGAATATGTGCAGCACGACGCTGTTCTGCTAGATTAGCAATTTCTGCCTGATACAACTCTTGCAGCTGCTCATCATCAACTGCAACCTGATCAAAGAGTGTTGATTTTTTTAGCTCAATATATTCAACAATCACTTGCTCATCGGTCATAAAGTCAGTTTTATGATCGTTGTAATAGGCTTCAATTTGTTCCGCTGACACAGTCACATCGTCAAAGTCAGGCTGAATGCTCAACATAGCAAAATCACGTGTTTGACGTTCTAAGCGTGCAAAAGCATTGGCTTCTTGCTCAGTTACAAATGCACTACCGGCAATACCTGCACGTAATTGGCCGGTACGCATTTCTTCTTCGATCATTTTTCTAAACTGCAAACGGCCATAGCCCATTTGACGAATAACCTGATCAAAGCGGTCGGCATTGAACTGACCATTGTCCTGAAACTCAGGAGCTTGCAGGATGAACTGATCAATCGCCGCACTGGAGTAAGCAAAATCAGACTGATCTGCTGCTTGTACCAATAGTGCACGTGTAATCAGCCCTTGAAGCGCTGCATCTGAAAGCAACGACTCATCAATAAGATTAGTGTCAAAATCTTGGCCGAATTGCTGAATCAACTGTCTACGTTGGTTGTTTTTTGCCTCAGCCAATGCATCGAGGGTAATTTCTTCGCCATTCACTTTAGCAGCATTATTACTGTTACTGGTCGATCCTAAAATTGCATCAAAACCAGTAAAAGCAAAAAGCATTACAATCAAACCAATAATTGACTTAGAGATCCACCCCGTAGAGTTATCTCGAATATTCTGCAGCATGCATCCCCCGATGTAACCATTTAATATGGCTGTGCATTATGGGTCGGTCTAATAAAATAAAGGCGCACCGAACGATGCGCCTCTGCATTCACTGATACGTATAAAAGTCTGCAACTTTCAATCAGCAAGAATCTCTTAGGACGTACCAAGTGCACCAGCCCGCAGACTGATGCCTTACAAACACTTAGTTATTAACAGCGTCTTTTAATGCTTTACCTGCTTTAAAGCCAGGAATTTTAGCTGCTGCAATCTCAATTGGATTACCAGTCTGTGGATTGCGGCCAATGCGTGCAGCGCGATCTTTAACAGCGAATGTACCAAAGCCAACCAATACGACTGAATCACCTTCTTGCAACGCACCTGTGATGCTTGCAATCACAGCGTCTAATGCACGTCCAGCAACTGCTTTAGGAATATCTGCCGAAGCAGCAACTTTATCAATTAACTCTGACTTGTTCACTCGTAAGTCCCCTTAGGTTTTCAAAAATGATGCTTGCAAGGTTTATGCAAACAAAAACAACTGTGTTATGCAATTCAATGACACAGGCACCTCATTTAAAGCAAGGTGCCAAGAACATATCTATTATAACTGCATTAATGTGTTCTGAGGCTATCACTACCCTCATTATCGTGCGACTTATCCTTTATCAATAAGTCAGCTGCGACATCAGACAAAGGCTCAGGCATGTATTGCAACGCAATTTGTAGCACTTCGTCAATCCATTTCACTGGCTTGATGTCTAAATCAGCCTTTATATTATCTGGAATTTCCTTCAAGTCACGCACATTCTCTTCAGGAATGATAACGGTTTTGATTCCACCTCGGTGTGCGGCCAGTAATTTCTCTTTCAAACCACCAATCGCCAACACCTGACCACGCAAGGTAATCTCACCTGTCATCGCCACATCAGCACGCACCGGTATCTTGGTTAAAGCAGACACCAAGGCCGTACACATGCCTATGCCCGCGCTAGGGCCATCTTTAGGAGTTGCCCCCTCTGGCATATGCAAATGCACGTCACTCTTCTCATAGAAGTCTGCAGCGATGCCTAGACCCTGTGCACGACTGCGCACCACAGTTAAAGCAGCGGTCATCGACTCAACCATCACATCACCCAGCGAACCGGTTTTAATCAGCTGACCTTTACCCGGAATCACGGCTGACTCAATGGTGAGCAAAACGCCACCGACTGAAGTCCATGCCAAACCCGTCACTTGACCAATTTGGTCATCTTCTTCAGCTAAACCATAGGTGTACTTCTGCACACCCAAGTAATGCTCAAGGTCATCGACTGTGACAGTGGCTTTAAATGTTTTCTTCGCCGTCTGCTCTTTGACGACTTTGCGACACACTTTGGCAATTTGACGCTCTAATCCCCGTACACCCGCTTCGCTGGTATACAAGCGCACAATATTCAGCAGCGCATCAGACTCAAACGCGAGCTCTGCTTCTTTCAAGCCATTGGCTTTCAGCTGCTTGCTGACCAAGTACTTTTTCGCAATATTCAGTTTTTCGTCTTCGGTGTAGCCCGGCAAGCGAATAATTTCCATACGGTCCAATAACGGCGCAGGAATATTCATGGAGTTGGCGGTACACACAAACATCACATCGGATAAGTCGTAATCCACTTCCAGATAGTGATCGTTAAAGCTGCTATTTTGCTCAGGATCCAATACTTCTAACAATGCCGAAGCTGGATCACCGCGCATATCGGTACCCATTTTATCGATTTCATCAAGTAAAAACAGTGGATTGCGTACACCTACTTTACTTAAGCGCTGAATAATACGACCCGGCATCGCACCAATATAGGTACGACGATGACCACGAATTTCAGCTTCATCACGTACGCCACCCAGTGCCATACGAATATATTTACGATTCACTGAACGTGCAATCGATTCAGCCAATGAGGTTTTACCCACACCAGGCGGACCCACTAAACACAAAATCGGACCTTTGAGCTTGCGCACGCGCTTTTGCACTGCGAGGTATTCAAGAATACGCTCTTTGATTTCTTCTAAACCAAAGTGGTCTGCTTCAAGAATTTCTTCAGCACGCTTTAAGTCTGAGCGAACTTTACTTTTAGCTTTCCAAGGTGTGTTCAGCAACCAATCAATATAGGTACGCACGACACTGGCTTCAGCCGACATCGGTGACATCTGCTGTAGTTTTTTCAGCTCTGCATGCGCTTTGGCCAAAGCTTCTTCTGACATACCCGCTTCATCAATACGCTTTTTTAGCATATCGACTTCGTTATTACCGTCTTCGTCTTCACCCAGCTCTTTTTGAATGGCTTTCATTTGCTCATTCAAATAGTAATCACGCTGACTGCGCTCCATTTGTTTCTTCACGCGGCCACGAATACGCTTTTCAACGGTGAGCAACTCAAGCTCGGTATCTAAAACACCCTGCAACAGCTCTACGCGCTCAGCGATCGGCCAACTACTGAGCACAGACTGCTTCTGCTCAAGTTTGAGCGTCATCTGTGCGGCAATCGAGTCAACCAAACGCCCCACATCTTCAATCTCGCCCAAGGTGGCTAAGACTTCAGCGGGGACTTTTTTGCTTTGCTGGACAAAGCTTTCAAATTGCTCAAACAATGTATGGCACAGCACTTCGTTTTCAGTCGCACTGATATCTTCAAGCTGATGCAACTGAACTTCTGCACTTAAGTACTCTGCATCCTTAGCGGACACTTGTTTAAGCACTTCAGCGCGCTGTTCGCCTTCAGCCAGTACTTTTACCGTGCCATCAGGCAGTTTGAGCAACTGTAAAATAGTTGCCACAGTACCAACCGAGTGCAGTGCACTCAGCTCTGGATCATCATCAGCAGGACTGTGTTGTGCAACCAAAAGGACTTTTTTGTCACCTTGCATTGCAGCTTCAAGTGCCGCAATGGATTTCTCACGCCCTACAAACAGGGGAATAACCATATGCGGATACACAACAACATCTCGCAATGGTAATAACGGCAATTCGATGATTGTCTTCATTATTCTCTCTCATATGCGGCACGCAGGCCGTAAAAAAATTGGCTAAGCCTGAGATTAAAGATGGGGATGCAATTCAACAATTACAAGGTGGGTAGCATAAAATACAAAAGGGCCCGTAGGCCCTTCTGTTAAAACACTAAGCAAAATTAAGCATCAGGTGCCGTTTTTGCTTCAGTATCTGGCGTAGCGTAAATCAATAACGGTTTCGATTTACCTTCAATCACACTCTCGTCAATCACTACTTTACTCACATCAATTTCTGATGGGATGTCATACATAGTGTCGAGTAGAATGCCTTCAAGGATCGAACGCAAGCCACGTGCGCCGGTTTTACGCAGCAATGCACGCTTAGCAATCGCTTGCAGTGCATCAGTACGAAACTCCAGCTCAACCCCTTCCATATCGAATAACTTGCCGTACTGTTTAGTCAGCGCGTTTTTCGGTTCAGTCAGAATCTCTACCAGAGCAGCTTCATCCAGCTCTTCCAAGGTTGCGATCACAGGCAAACGACCCACAAACTCAGGAATCAAACCAAACTTAACTAAGTCATCCGGCTCAACGTCACGTAACGCTTCACCAATTTTCTTTTCTTGCTCTTTGCTGTGCACTTCTGCACCAAAACCAATTCCGCCTTTGACAGAACGGTTTTGGATGACTTTCTCTAAACCAGAGAACGCACCACCACAAATGAACAGGATATTCTTAGTGTCCACCTGCAAAAATTCTTGCTGGGGATGCTTACGTCCACCCTGAGGAGGAATAGAAGCCACAGTACCTTCAATCAGCTTCAATAACGCTTGCTGAACACCTTCACCTGACACATCACGAGTGATCGACGGGTTATCAGATTTACGAGTAATCTTATCGATTTCATCGATATAGACGATACCCATTTCGGCTTTTTCAACATCGTAATCACATTTCTGCAATAACTTCTGCAGAATGTTTTCAACATCTTCACCCACATAACCCGCTTCAGTTAGAGTGGTTGCATCAGCGATGGTGAAAGGTACATTCAGTAAGCGTGCTAATGTTTCAGCCAGTAATGTTTTACCTGAACCGGTTGGACCGATCAGCAAAATATTACTTTTACCTAATTCAATCTCGTCTTTCTTATCACGATTATTTAAGCGTTTGTAGTGGTTATAGACCGCCACTGCTAACACTTTTTTAGCGCGTTCTTGGCCAATCACATACTGATCAAGAATGGCGCTGATTTCCTTAGGGGAAGGCAGTTTATGTGTCGCGCTGTCAGACTCAAGCTCCTCGACTTCCTCACGGATAATCTCGTTACATAAATCAACGCACTCATCACAAATAAAAACAGAGGGACCGGCAATCAGCTTGCGCACTTCATGTTGGCTTTTGCCACAGAAGGAGCAATACAACAACTTGCCTTTGTCCTCGCCACTACGCGTATCAGTCATTCGTTCGTTCCAGTGTTGGTAGGCTATGAATAGTAGATGAAGCCATCAATTGGCTTTTTCAACCCATAGACCCACATAAAACATATACAGCATCACTTAGAATTGATTAAACCGGCATTTGACGCTTAGCTGCCACATGATCAATCAAGCCGTACTTAACTGCTTCTTCACCGCTCATAAAGTTATCGCGATCGGTATCTTTAGCAATCACATCCATCGGTTGACCGGTGTGGTCAGCAAGGATTTGATTGAGGCGATCACGAATGGTTAAAATTTCGCGCGCATGAATTTCAAAGTCCGATGCTTGGCCCTGAAAACCGCCCAACGGCTGGTGAATCATCATACGTGAATGCGGTAAGCAGTAGCGTTTACCGGCCGCACCACCCGCAAGCAACAACGCACCCATACTGGCCGCTTGGCCAATACACATGGTCGATACATCAGGCTTAATAAATTGCATGGTGTCGTAAATCGACATACCTGCAGTCACAGAACCACCCGGGGAGTTGATATACAAATGAATATCTTTATCAGGGTTTTCTGCTTCTAAAAACAATAACTGCGCCACAACAAGGTTCGCTGAATAGTCTTCAACGGGCCCTACCAAGAAAATAATGCGCTCTTTTAGCAGACGCGAATAAATATCATAGGCACGCTCACCGCGTGATGACTGCTCAACTACCATGGGTACTAAACCACCAGCAGCCTGAATATCTTGCGGGTTCTGCATAAATGTATTGTGTGACATATCTGCCGTAGCTCCAAGATTAATGCTAATCGTCATAAAGACACAAGCCAGCACTAAGGCTGGCTTGTTGGCTAACAGACCTTACAGGCCTGCCAGCACTTGGGTGTCAGCAGAGTAAAATCACTCAGCGCTGGTTTCTTCTTCAGCTTGAGGTGCTTCTGCTGGCTTAACTGCTTCTTCGTAGGCAACAGTAACATCCGTTACTTTCGCTTTCGCTAAAACAGTATCTACAACTTGCTCTTCAAGCACAACTGCACGGACATCTTCCAGTTGTTGCTCGTTTTTGTAGTACCACTCAATCACTTGCTCTGGCTCTTGGTAAGCAGCAGCCATTTCTTCGATGGTGCTACGTACCAGTTGGTCGTCTGCTTTGATTTCAAACTGCTTAACCATTTGTGCAACGATCAAGCCCAATGCAACGCGACGTTTGGCTTGGTCAGTGAACAGCTCTGCTGGCAGTTGATCAGGCTTAACGTTACCACCGAACTGCTGTACAGCTTGTACGCGCAGACGGTCAACTTCGTTAGAAATCAGTGCAGATGGCACTTCAATTTCATTGGCTGCTAATAAACCGTCCATCACTTGGCTTTTTACTTTGCCTTTAATGGCTTGGTTTAATTCGCGATCCATGTTTTTTCTAACTTCAGCACGGAAACCGTCTAAACCGCCTTCAGTGTTACCGAACATCGCGAAGAACTCTTCGTTTAGCTCTGGTAGCTCAGGACCTTCAACCTTGTTCACAATAACGGTGAATTCAGCAGTTTTACCGGCTAAATCAAGGTTTTGGTAGTCTTCTGGGAAGGTTGGCGTGATCACTTTAGTGTCGCCCGCTTTGCAGCCTTCGATGGCCTCTTCAAAGCCAGGAATCATACGACCTGAACCCAACACCAAAGGTACGTTGTCAGCAGTGCCGCCAGCGAATGCTTCGCCATCGATGCTACCCACAAAGCTGATGGTGACTTGGTCATCAGTCGCAGCAGCGCGCTCTACATCAGCAAAGCGAGTGTTCTGCTTGCGCAAGATATCGAGCATATTGTCGACATCAGATTCAGCCACTTCGGCGCTCTGACGCTCAACTTCAATGGCTTCTAGACCTTGTACTTCAAATTCTGGAAACACTTCAAATGTTGCAATGTACTCAAGACCTTTGTCTTTTTCGAACATTTGCGGCTCAATCGCTGGTTGACCCACTGGATTAAGCTTCTCAGCGACAACAGCCTCATAAAACGTTGCTTGAATCACATCACCCAGCACGTCTTGGCGGGCATCTGCTTCATAACGCTGACGAATAATGCTCATTGGCACTTTACCTGGACGGAAGCCAGATACTTTAGCGCGCTTCGCAGTTTGCTGAAGGCGTTTAGTTACTTCACTTTCAATACGCTCAGCAGGAACGCTAATGTTTAATTTGCGCTCAAGGGCGGAAGTGCTTTCTACGGAAACTTGCATGGTTATTCCTCGTTGAATAGACGTGGCCAGACATACCGACCCTAGAATCAAGGGCATGCATTCTAGAGGGCTCGAACAGAAATATCCATCCAATCCGGCAGAGAATTTACAGAATCACAATAAACTTTCAATTGGCAGCCATGAAAACAGGCGAACAGTCATTCGACGCCAGATACTACTATTAGGTTCAGACGTATAGGTTTGCACACCTGAATCTAACTGCTCAGTCCAGTAAATACGGCCTGTTGGGGTTAGTTTAACATGATAAGCATGCGCTGGAATCTCATCGTAAAAGGCTTGATTAATTCGCTGCGCCAGCTGAGGACTCTCAATCACAAAACCCAGCTCAGTATTTAAGTTTGCTGAGCGCGGATCGAAATTAAAAGAGCCAATAAACACATGTTTTTGGTCAACGGAGAAGGTTTTTGCGTGCAAACTAGAGCCAGAACTGCCTAAAAAGCGCTTTTTACGCTTCATTTTCTTCACTTGTGTAGGGTGTCGTTGCATCTCATAGAGGGTGACGCCAGACCTTAATAAGGCTTTACGACGCTTAGCATACCCAGCATGCACTGCTGACACATCGGTTGCTGATAATGAGTTCGTCAGCACTTTAACCTCGACGCCTTGGCGCACCAACCAAGCAAAGGCTTCAACACCCGCTTCAGTTGGTACAAAGTACGGCGAGACCAGCTCCACATCGACAGTAGGATTGCCGATAATGTCTTGAAACTGCTGAATCAATAACGACTCTTTTTCCGCCAAACCTAGCCCTTTACGTGGATCGTCACTGACCATACGTACTTCGAGCCATTCAAAATCAAGATTATGCTGTTCCAGCTGAGCAATAAAGGGCGTCTCACGCAACGACTCAACATACTGCTGCGCACCAGCACTGGCCGCAATTGCTTTTGCTTCTTTACGCAAGTCGTCCAGCGATACACTGTGCTTTCTCAGCACCACGCGATCCAGTGGGTAGGATGAACCACTGTCCCAATACTTATCAAAATCATTGGACACATCCTGTACTGCAGCCCCCGCAGTCAGTACATCTAAGTCGGCAAATAACACGTCATCGGTGGCTCCAAAGTACTCATCGCCAACATTGCGCCCACCAATAATGGTTAAGGCGTTATCAGCAGTAAACGACTTATTATGCATGCGCCGATTGAGGCGAGAAAAGTCGGTCACAAACCCCGGCCAACGTGGCTTACGCAGCATAAAGGGATTAAATAAACGTACTTCAAGATTCGGATGACCATGCAGAGCCTGCAAGATAGGTTCAGAGCCGTTGGTATTATTATCGTCCAACAGCAAGCGCACACGTACACCACGATCAGCTGCCGCGTGCAAGGCTTCAAATAGCATGGTGCCGGTCATATCATGTCGCCAAATATAATACTGCACATCCAAACTGCGCTGCGCATATTTTGCTAACATCATACGGGCCGCAAAGGCTTCATCGGCTTCAATCAGCGGAAAAATACCACTCTTTTCGCTACCATTGCTTTGCTCGACTGGCGCTAATGCCTTAGCAAAATAGGTATCAGCGACCTGATCTTTAGAATAGGCCTGCGACTGAGTGCGCCCTTCTAAACTGGGCAAACTTTGGCAACCGGTCAACGAGATGCTAAAAACAACAAGCCAACCCATCAGACCCCATCGGATCGTTTTACTCTTCATGATTTATCTATTATGCCGTTTATCTTTATGCTATTAGAATAAAAAGTTGCGCTAAATCAACATCTTGCCGGTCTTTTTACGCAAACCCGCGCGCTTACTGTAGTCTAACGCCATTCAATAATGATCAGCAAAGCTGTTCTTCTAACTAGTCTAAAATAGGGGTCTGGCCAATGGAGCATATGCCGAGCTTTAATAGAGCACTTGTAGAAAAATATGACCGTCCAGGTCCACGCTACACGTCCTACCCAACCGCTCCACAATTTCACACGGCCTTTGCCGAGGATCATTACCGTCAGGCAGCAGCGCAAAGTAATCAGCAGTCTGCGGCCAAGCCCTTATCGATTTATATCCATATCCCGTTTTGCGAAAGCCTGTGCTATTACTGCGCGTGCAATAAAATTATCACACAAAAAACCAGCCGTGCTGTGGAATACCTTGAGTACTTAAAGCAAGAAATTCGTTTACAGGCGAGTTTATTTGATCAAAAACGCAAGGTCACTCAAGTACACCTGGGCGGCGGTACGCCAACTTATCTCAATCAAGAACAACTGACTGATTTAATGAACTGCCTACGTGAAGCGTTTAACTTTGACGAAAGTTCACAGCGTCAGTTTTCTTTAGAGGTTGATCCGCGCACCATTACCCCAGAACACGTTCAGCAACTGCGTAATTTAGGTTTTAACCGTGTCAGCTTTGGTATTCAAGACTTTGATCCCAAAGTGCAGCAGGCAGTCAACCGCGTGCAAAGTGACGAGCAAGTTCAAGCGCTGATGGACGCAGCTCGTGCGGCGGAGTTTCGCTCGATCAGCGTGGATTTAATCTACGGCCTACCCCTGCAAACGGTGGAGAGTTTTAATACTACGCTGGATAAAATCATTGCCCTGCGCCCAGACCGTATTGCCGCGTACAGCTATGCACACTTACCAAAAATGGTGCGTGCGCAACGCATGATTCGTCCTGAAGACATGCCGCCACCCGAACGTAAACTCGAACTGTTAGAGCTGACTATTCGCCGTTTATGCAAGGCAGGTTATATCTATATTGGTATGGATCACTTTGCTTTACCTGAAGATGAACTGGCGCAAGCACGTATCAACGATACACTGCAACGCAACTTCCAAGGTTACTCAACCCACGCTGATTGCGATCTGATTGGTTTAGGTGTGTCCTCAATTGGCAAGGTCGGCGATACCTACAGTCAAAACGTTAAAGAACTATCACAGTACTACGCCTACTTAAATAAAGGCGAATTACCCCTGCACCGTGGTTATAAACTTAACGCCGATGACCAACTGCGCCGTGATGTGATTAGTATGCTGATGTGTCATAACCGCATTGATATTGCCGCCATTGAGCAGCAGCACGCGATTGTGTTTAATGAGTACTTTGCTGATGCACTGCTGATGCTACAAGAACAGGTTGCAGATGGTTTAGTCACCATCAGTGACGAGGCTATTGTCTTGCTCGACAAAGGCAACTTGATGATGCGCAGTGTCGCCATGGCTTTTGATGCGTATCTGAGCAAGGAACAGCGCGGCGAGTTTTCGCGCACTGTATAAGTTGTCAGCCTCACTTGCAGCGGGAGAAAGATGCCCGCTGCAACATCCAATAAATGTGCCGACTAGCTATCTGCATCCAAATGAAAACTGTGTGCAATTCGATGGGCAATCGGCGCAAAGAGAATCCCCAACGCAGTCACAAACACCACGCTGGCATACAGACCATATGCGGCAAGAAACATCTTCCCCGAAAAACTCACTGGTATGCTGATCGGACCAAGCCCACCCAACAAGAAAAACGCATGCAAAAAGGCATCATGCCAAAGCATGTGCTCGAAATATACAAAACCAAACATACCGACAACCAGCGAACCCATCACCATCAGCGCTGCAACCAATATATGTGACAGTAAACGCCAATAAAACTGCACTCGGGTCAGCATTGGCTCATTTTTAGACTCATACATAAAAACACTTACCCCAACTTAGCCGTCACTCTATTGATGCCCTTTAAATTTATAAAAACCCCTGAATCAATCACGTTTTAACCACGATTAACGACTTAAAGCCTATATTACACAGTTCCACTTACCTCTGAAGTTCACTACACTGATCATCGCGACAAGACAGCCCTTAGTCGCATTGAGTACTGGATTTATAAAAATACAATCAAAAGGTGCCAATTTTATGAGCAAAACAACTCAACGTATTAGCAAGCTGTTTGCTGCTATCGCTTTAGCGGGTGCTGCTAGTTATTCATTAGCCGCTGCGCCGATTAAAATTGCCCTCGCTGGCCCTGTCACCGGTCCTGTTGCCCAATATGGCGATATGCAATCCATGGGCGCTTTAATGGCGATTGAGCAAATCAATAAAGCCGGCGGCGTCAATGGCAGCATGCTTGAAGCCACCACCTATGATGATGCTTGCGACCCTAAGCAAGCCGTCGCTGTCGCAAACAAAATCGTCAACGACGGTATTCAGTTTGTCGTGGGTCACTTGTGTTCAGGTTCAACTCAGCCTGCAGCGGATATCTACGAGGAAGAAGGCATTCTAATGATCACCGCCGCTTCCACGGCACCTGAACTGACCGAGAAAGGCCATACGCTGATTTTCCGCACCATTGGTCTTGATACCATGCAAGGCCCAACCGCAGGTGACTATGTGGTTGATAAAATCAAGCCAAAACGTGCCGCCATTTTGCATGATAAGCAGCAGTACGGTGAAGGTATTGCCACTGCAGTGAAGAAAGCGCTGGATGATGCGAAAATCCCAGTGGCTTTATTTGAAGGTGTTACGGCTGGTGATAAAGACTTCTCAGCCTTGATTGCTAAGCTGAAAAAAGAGAAGGTTGATTTTGTTTACTTCGGTGGCTACCACCCAGAGATGGGTATGTTGCTGCGCCAGTCGGCAGAAAACAAACTCACTGCACGCTTTATGGGTCCAGAAGGTGTCGGTAACAGCGATATCTCGGCGATTGCCGGTGAAGCATCAGAAGGCATGCTAGTGACTTTGCCAAAAGCTTTTGATGAAGATCCTAAAAACGCTCACTTAGTTGAAGCCTTTAAAGCCAAGAAACAAGATCCGCGTGGCGCCTTTGTCTTCCCTGCTTACGCTGCAGTGCAAGTGATGGCCGATGCCATGACCATCAGCAAATCACAAGACCCTGAAGTAGTGGCTGAAACTCTGCGCAACAACAGCTTTGATACACCAACAGGTGTGCTTGAGTTTGATGATAAAGGTGACTTGAAAAACTTCAGCTTTGTTGTCTACGAGTGGCACGCAGATGGCAGCAAAACCGCTCTAAGCGAGTAACTTAAAACTGTCTAAAGCCTCGCCGTTCATTGTCATGAGCGCCGAGGCTGTTTTGTTTGCTGGATACTCTTATGAACGAAGCCTTTTTTTATTTTCTACAGCAACTACTGAATGGTCTTACCGTGGGCAGCACCTATGCGCTGATTGCCATTGGTTACACCATGGTTTACGGCATTATCGGCATGATCAACTTCGCCCATGGCGAGGTGTATATGATCGGCAGTTACATGACCTTTATCGCATTAACAGGCTTAGCCATGCTGGGCCTGGAAAGTTTACCTTTACTTATTTTAGGCGCTTTCGTCCTCAGTATTATTGTCACCAGTGCCTACGGTTACAGTATTGAGCGTGTAGCCTACCGGCCATTACGTGGCAGCAATCGCTTAATCCCATTGATTTCTGCGATTGGTATGTCGATTTTGCTACAAAACTTTGTGCGTATCGCCCAAGGTGCTCGCGATGTTGCTATGCCAAGCTTAGTGAAAGGCGGCGTGACCATTGGCGATGAAGCCAGCTTTCATGCCAGCCTCTCATATATGCAAATGATTATTTTTGTGACTACCTTTGTTGCGATGATTGTATTGAGCATTTTTATTGCCCGCTCACGCACCGGCCGCGCCTGTCGCGCCTGCTCTGAAGATATTAAAATGACGGGGCTGCTGGGTATTAATAGCAACGCCATTATTGCTATTACTTTTGTAATTGGTGCCATGCTCGCAGCTGTTGCGGGTGTACTGCTGAGCTTGTATTACGGCACAGTAAACCCCTATATCGGCTTTATGTTCGGCTTAAAAGCCTTTACTGCAGCGGTGCTAGGCGGCATCGGTAGTATTCCTGGTGCCGTGCTTGGTGGTTTAGTCCTTGGTGTTACCGAAGCCATGACCTCGGGTTATTTAAGCAATCAATATAAAGATGCGGTGGCCTTTGCACTGTTAATCCTAATTCTGTTATTTCGTCCTACCGGTATTTTGGGACGTCCAGAAGTGGAGAAAGTGTAATGCGCCTCTATATTAAATCCGCAATATTCTCCGCTATTGTCGTTTTGATTTTAAGCGGAATTTTACTCGGCGTACGCCTGACGCAAGTCGGCACAGAACTCACCTTAGTTGGCGCTGATCAGGATGTTCTATGGAAGATTTTTGCCGCCACTGCGTTAATCTTCTTCTATAACTTATTTCGCGATTCGATTGAGCGTGTATTGGGTTTAATTCCCAAGCCTGCCCTATCGCCCGGCTTACGTCAGCTCAGCCAACGCCAGTTTGTACAGCGTCTATTGTGGTGTTTTATCATTGCTGCAGCGTTGATTTTCCCATTCTTGGGTTCACGTAGCCAAGTTGACTTAGCCACCCTAGTTTTAATCTATGTGATGCTCGGCTTAGGCCTGAATATTGTCGTGGGTTTAGCTGGCCTTTTAGACTTGGGCTATGTCGGTTTCTATGCAGTGGGTGCTTACACCTATGCCATGTTGGCGCAGTATTTTGGTATTGGCTTTTGGACCGGTTTAGTCGCTGCAGGCATTATGGCGGCATTCTTTGGCTTTATTCTGGGCTTCCCAGTGTTACGGCTACGCGGTGACTACTTGGCCATTGTCACCTTAGGCTTTGGTGAAATCATTCGTATTTTACTGAATAACCTCACCGACCTGACCGGTGGACCCCGTGGCATTGGCAGTATCCCTAAGCCGACTTTCTTTAACCTGGAGTTCAGTCGCCGAGCCAGTGAAGGCTCACAAACTTTTCATGAGTTTTTCGGCATTGCCTTTAACTCCAACCACCGCGTGATGTTTCTCTATCTGCTGGCGCTGGTATTAGTACTGATCACCGTCTTTGTCATCAATCGTTTAATTCGCATGCCCATTGGTCGCGCTTGGGAAGCGATGCGTGAAGATGAAATTGCCTGTCGTGCATTAGGCATGAACCCCACCAATATCAAACTCAGTGCCTTTACCATTGGTGCCACCTTTGCGGGTTTTGCCGGTAGTTTCTTTGCTGCACGCCAAGGCTTTATCAGCCCTGAATCCTTCACTTTTATTGAGTCGGCGATTATTTTAGCCATTGTGGTACTGGGTGGTATGGGCTCACAAGTTGGCGTGATTCTAGCGGCCATTGTCATGACCGTACTGCCGGAAATGGCCCGTGAGTTTAATGAGTACCGCATGCTGTTATTTGGCTTGATGATGGTGCTGATGATGATTTGGCGACCACAGGGTTTGCTACCGATGAAACGCCCGCACGTGGAGTTGCCGCAATGAGTAAGACTATTTTAGACGTATCTGACTTAACCATGCGTTTTGGCGGTCTACTAGCGGTGAATGGCGTCGGTTTAACCATCAAAGAAGGCCAAATTGTTTCGATGATTGGCCCTAACGGTGCAGGTAAAACCACCGTCTTTAACTGCTTAACCGGCTTTTATCAGCCTACGGGCGGTAAAGTTGTCTTTGCTGGCGAAGAAATCCAAGGCCTGCCCGGCCATAAAATCGCCCATAAAGGCATGATCCGTACCTTTCAGCATGTGCGTCTCTTTAAGGAGATGACCCTGCTGGAAAACTTATTAGTCGCCCAACATCAATATATGAATAACAGCTTACTGGCGGGCTTATTTAAAACGCGCAGTTACCGTGCAGCTGAAAAAGAAGCTTTAGATAACGCTGTCCATTGGCTGAAAAAAGTGCGCCTACTTGATGATGCCAACCGCGAAGCAGGCACCCTCGCCTACGGTCAGCAGCGCCGTTTAGAAATTGCCCGATGTATGGTCACACGCCCTTCGCTTTTAATGTTAGATGAGCCTGCAGCCGGTTTAAACCCCAGTGAAACCGATGAGCTTAAACAACTGATCAGGGATTTACGCGATAACCATGGTATCAGCGTGTTACTGATTGAGCATGATATGAAACTGGTGATGGATATCTCTGACCATATTTTTGTCATCAACCAAGGCACACCTTTAGCCTCTGGCACACCTGAACAGGTACGTAACAATCCTGCGGTGATTAAAGCCTATTTGGGAGAAGAATAAATCATGCTCGTAATGAATAATATCTGCACCTACTACGGCAAAATCCAAGCCTTGCACGATGTGTCAATCAAAGTGAATCGCGGTGAAATTGTTACTTTGATTGGTGCCAATGGCGCGGGAAAAACCACTTTAATGATGACCCTGTGTGGTGATCCACAAGCGGCCAGTGGCGATATCATTTACGAAGGTGAGCATTTACGCGGCAAAACCACAGCGCAGATTATGCGCATGGGTATGGCCATTGTGCCGGAAGGTCGCCGCGTTTTCGCTCGCCTCTCAGTAGAAGAAAACCTCGCCATGGGTGCGTTTTTCTGTGATGACAAGCATGTGCGTGATGAGCGCCTAGATCGTGTGCTGTCGCTGTTCCCACGCTTGCACGAACGCTTTCAGCAGCGCGCGGGCACCATGAGTGGTGGTGAGCAACAAATGCTCGCCATTGGTCGTGCCTTGATGAGCGAGCCTCGTCTGTTGCTGCTGGATGAGCCATCCTTAGGTCTAGCGCCAATTATTATTCAGCAGATTTTCCAGATTTTAGAGCAACTGCGTCATGATGGCGTAACGGTGTTTTTAGTGGAACAGAATGCCAACCAAGCACTGAAGCTGGCCGACCGTGGCTATGTGATGGAACACGGCCGTATTGTGCTGGAAGACACCGGCGAAAATCTGCTGAGTAATGAAGCCGTACGTCAGGCGTATTTGGGCGGCTAATCGCTGTCTTAAAAACAATTAGCGGGCTTGGGCAGTCCCGCTAATCGCGCCGCCAACTTGGCTGGCATGCCATTAAACAAGCCATTTAAGTACAGGCTATTGCCCTTTTCTTTACCTAAATGAATCGCCACATATTTTACTAAAGCGCGATTGGCCGGTGACAACTGAAACTGCGTATAAAACTGCTGCAGCAGATAAAGAACTTCCCAATGCGCCTCGGTCAGCGCAATCTCTTCACGCGCAGCCAATGCCTCAGCCACCGGTGGTGACCAGTCCGCAAGATTGCACAAGCAGGCATCTTGATCCAATGGGATATCCCGTCCATCAATCACTAAGCTATCGGTACTCATGTCCAACTGTTCACCCGTGCATACTCTACGCATAAGGCCACAAAAGCCGGATAATCCAACAAGGTCACTGGCATATGCGCTGTATCAATCGCACGCGCCTGCACATCTTCTTGCAAAGCATAGAGACGGTAATTTTGCTCACAGGCTAAGAGTTTTTGCGCCGCTGCGCTACCCGCACGCAAGGCTTGTACCGCTTCACCGGTTAGCACAATGCCATCTCCCGCGGATAACACTCTTAAGCAACTCTTAAGTTGTGAGCTAGTGGCAGGTGGGCTATTTAAAATATGTAAAGTCGTCATTAAAGTGTGATCACATGGTCAAATTGGCGGATAAGCTGTTGGATTTGCAGATCATCAAGGCGCTCTGCTTCGATGGCTAACGGACTGTCTGCTAAACCGCGCTCATCAAGGCACTGCTGGGCGACATACAACTGCTCAATACCAAACATCGGTAAAGCCTGCAGATTGGCAGAGAGGTCTTTTTGCTCAAGTAATTGCGGTTGCTGTTGTTCTAATAACTGCAGTACACCGTCATCCATAAACAACAGACTCAGCGGCAAATCAAAAGCACCTGCGGCTAAGGCAATATCCAAAGCTTCGGCTGCAGCAATCCCCGCCCAAGGCGCTTGGCGACTGATCAATAACACTGACTGAGCCATTATTCGCCTCCAAAACTAATAAAGCGATCAGCCTGTTGCAAACCATCATGCAACTGCCCTAACCCGGATAACTGATACCCCTCAGCCAGGTTCACTGCATCACGCTGATAACGCTGCGCTTCGGCCTGATCGAGCACACCACGGCGCAAGGCTGCAGCAATGCACACCACAGCATCCAACTGGTGCTCAGTAATAAAAGCTTGCCACTGCTGGGCAATATCCTGCTGATCCTGAGCGACAACAATATTATTAGAGGCGGTTAACACGCCGTCTTGGTAAAAAAATACTCGTACAATCTCATGCCCCGACGCGAGCACTGACTGTGCAAAGCGCAACGCCCGTCGCGTTGACGGCGCTGTACTGGCTGATAACACATTGATTACAAATTTCATGGCCTATCATCACGCTAAATTTTGCAAAGTTTAGCAGATTAGTGCCAATACCGTGACCTTGAGCGCGCTGAAACCACATCTCAACCCAAACAAAAACTTTACGCTCCCTGTGTACTTCTTATTCTGTTTATCAAGATAAGCTCTCAAATCAAAACGATATAGTATAACATTGCCTGCGCTTTGCTATTTCCAATAAAACACTTGTCTTATTAACTCTATAAGGTTTGAAGATGTTGCCAAAAAAACACCCCCTTGTCCTTGCAGTCAGTATCGCCGCTCTATATTTACCAACAGCCTATGCGCAAAATAATACAACAACACAACTTCCAACGAGCATTATCAGTGCCAGCCCCTTGGCACAAACACCCACGCAAATGGTCAGTGCTTCGGCAGTATTAGAAGGTTCGCAATTATTAATCGAACGCCAAGCCACCTTAGGCGATACCGTTAAAAACATACCCGGCGTACGCGGTAGCTCATTTGGTGCAGGTGCCAGCCGCCCAGTGATTCGCGGTATGGACGGCGCGCGCGTGCGTGTCCTATCTGATGGCACCGATATGATGGATGCTTCAACGCTCAGTGCCGACCATGCGGTGACAACAGAGCCTCTATTACTAGAGCGCATTGAAGTCCTAAAAGGCCCTGCGACACTGCTGTATGGCGGTGGTGCTATTGGTGGGGTGGTGAATCTTATTGATAAGAAAATCCCCACTCAGCAGCCTGAAAACGGCCATCAAGTTGATCTTGAGTGGCAAGGTAATACCGTTGCTAAAGAGAACACAGCCATCGCTGGCGTCACCTTGGGCTTGGGCGATTTTGCCCTGCGCGTCGAAGGATTAAAACGTGATGCAGACCCTTACCGTCTTGCTGGACATGAAGATGGTACGCGCTCAAAAAAACAAACCGGTTCTTACAATGACACCAGCACCGGCACTCTAGGTTTAAGCTGGATTGGCGATGACGGCTACTTAGGTGTGGCCTATACACGACAAGCCAATGAGTACGGATTATTAGCCCACGAAGACGGTCATTGCCACACACATGGACACGGCGCAACGCTGCACTGGCATTGCGGCACTCACGGTGGCCATGGGCATGATCACGACCATGAACACGGCGCACCCTATATTGATATGGTGCAAAAACGTTGGGATGTTCGCGGTGAATACAACAATCCACTGGCCGGTTTTAGCTTGGCTAAATTGCGCTTAGCGCACAGCGATTATCAACACGAAGAGATCGAAGGCAGTACAGTCGCGACACGCTTTGATAATAAATCAACCGATGCGCGCTTAGAGTTAACCCATGAGCCTCTGTTTGGCTGGCGTGGCATTGTCGGTGGGCAAAGTAACCGCCGTGATTTTAAAGCCGCAGGTGATGAAGCTTATGTACCAGCTACGCTGACAAAAAACCATGGCCTATTTATTTTAGAAGAATACCAATGGAATAACTTACGCTACGAACTTGGTTTGCGTCATGAGTGGCAAAAAATCGATGTCCGCGAAGGTGCTCAATCGAATAAAAACCACAATGGCACCTCGGTTTCTGTCGGTGCTGTCTGGGACTTTGCCGATGATTATAATATTGGCACATCATTCTCACGTTCACAGCGCTTACCTGGCGCAGAAGAGTTGTATGCATTTGGTCCACACGCTGCCAGTCGCACTATTGAAATAGGCAACCCAGAACTCAAAAAAGAAACCTCATACAATATTGATCTAACTTTACGCAAACACCTGGGTGCTTTGACCTATAGCCTGAGTCTCTATCAAAATCGCATCAATGATTATATTTATGCTAAAGACACAGGACAACGTCCAGGCTCAGATTACCGAGTGATTGCCTATCAGCAAACAGATGCAGTATTCCGAGGTGTTGAAGGTGAAGTGGCTTATCAATTCGACAACGGTTTAACCAGCACCTTACTGGCTGACCATGTGCGCGGCAAACTACGCGGTAAAGGTGGTGATTTGGCGCGTATTCCGGCTGATCGCGTCGGCCTACGTTTACAGCAAGCCTTTACCTCAGCACTGGATGGGCAGGTTGAATTTTGGCGCGTACAGCAACAGAGCCATATTGCTGACTTCGAAACTAAAACATCCGGCTATAACTTACTCGGCGCTGCGCTCACCTATCAAGGCAAACTCTCCAGCAGTGATTACACCCTGTTTATGCGCGCGGATAACCTGCTGAATGTTAAAGCTCGTGAGCACACCTCTTTTATTAAAGACAACGTGCAACTGCCCGGCAGAAACCTAACTGCAGGCGTCAAGTTTAGCTTTTAATCGGTGCTATTAAGTGTTGCTGGGCAACTTGCCAGCAACACTCTTGCGCAGCACAGGTGATGCATTTGCTTTATCAATACAGTGCTCCAGCGACACCACACCACGATCGCGCACTCATAAATCACCCAATCCTGATAGACTCAACAGCATATCTATGATGCGTTTACAGGAGCTCACCTTGAACAATACGACCTTTCCGCACGCCGAAACGATCGAACAACTGCGCCAGAATATAGCCACCATTCGTGAGCGCATTGACCAAGCGTGTCTGCAAGCTGGACGCGACCCTAAAGAAGTACGTTTACTGCCGGTGAGCAAAACCCATCCCGCAGAGTTTTTACGTCTGGCTTACGCAGCAGGCTGTCGCATGCTCGGGGAAAACAAAGTCCAAGAAGCTCAGCAAAAATGGCAAGAACTGCAAGACTTAAAAGACCTTGAGTGGAGTGTGATTGGTCATCTACAAACCAATAAAGCCAAATACGTTGCCCGTTTTGCCAGTGAGTTCCACGCACTGGATAGCCTGCGTTTAGCCGAAGCGCTCGACCAACGCTTAACCATCGAAGACCGCTATTTAGATGTACTGGTGCAAATCAATACATCCGGTGAAGAAAGCAAATACGGCATCAATCCAGAGCAAGCACCTGAACTGATTGCCCAACTAGGACAATTCAAACGTTTACGCGTCCGTGGCTTAATGACTCTGGCCATGAACTCAGAAGACACAGAAGCCGTGCGTGGCTGCTTTGTACAGCTGCGTGAACTGCGCGACAGCTTACAAGCCAATGCTCCAGAAGGCATGCAACTGACTGAGCTGTCCATGGGCATGTCGGGTGACTTTGAAATCGCCATTGCTGAAGGTGCAACCATTGTACGCATTGGCCAAGCCATCTTTGGTGCCCGCGAGCAGCCTGATAGTTATTATTGGCCGAGTTAATTACCGCTGCGATTTAACCGGATAGTTAGAGTGAGTTCAGAACACAACGTGACTCACTCAACTTAAGCGGGAACGGCTAACAAGTATCTAGCGGCATACGATTCAACAATTGGCGACGCTCACGCCAATCTGGTAAGAACTGATCCATAAGCCCCATAAACCGCTCATTATGCTTGCGCTCTAATAAATGCACCAACTCATGCACCAACACATACTCCAAGCAAGCATAGGGCTTCTTTGCCAACTCAAGATTAAGCCAAAGGCGACGAACTTCGATATTGCAGCTGCCCCATTTGGTCCTCATCTGCTTAATTCGCCAATCGTGGATTTGAACACCCATACGCGGCAGCCACTTTTCTAGCAACTTGGGCACTTCTTCTTCAAGTTGCTGGCGATAGAATGCCTGCAGGACTTTTGCTTTATTAACTGCTGTCGTATTTGGCCGCACCCAAAGCTGCAAGTAATTATCCTTGCCTTGACGCACATGGTGAGCACCACTGTGCTCAATCACTTGCAAACGATAAGCCCTGCCCCACAAGTAATGACACTCTCCCGAAACCCACTCGCGCTCAGACTGTCGTGCCTGCTGCAAGAAAGCCTGCTGCTGTTTTTTAATCCAAGGCATCCGCGCAATAAAGGCTAAGCGAATGGCTGTCTCAGTAAAGCTCTCAGGCGCAACAACTTGAACAGCACCATCAGGCGGCAATACGTTAATACGCATATGCTTAATCGGCTTGCGCAGGAGTTCAAACGCCACACTACCAATCTGCTGCTGCATCTTACTTGTAGTCTGGCTGCGCTTTAGCCAGCTCCATCACAGCGGCAATATCCACGACATAACCAGCAACTTCTTCACTGAGCGCCATCGCAACTTCACGCTCTTTAAAGCGATCACCAACCCAATCAGCTTTTTTGGTATAGCGAATAGTGGTGTCGATTTTATTGGCGAGAACTTCGTCTTTACCAAAGTTGTCATACAGAGCGCGTTTAGCAGATGTATCTAACGATTTAGGGTAGCTGTCTTGATTCTGATTTGGCTTAACCACTTTGTTAGCTAGTGCTTGCAGTTCTATTAAATAAGTTTGGTAGTCCACAGCTTGCTGGCGGCGTTTCTTGATTAGCTCATCCAACAATACTGACATCGAATCGTAATACTCAGGATTAAGTGGGTTGCTCTCTACAATGGTACGCCGTAGATTGTTTTCGATCCCTTCGTTCATGGTGCCAGCTAGGTTGCGCTCACCTTCAGGCACGTCATGAATCAACTCATCACCTTTGCTGATAATCAGCTCTAGTAAACCCAATTCCTCAAAGTCTAAAAGCACATCACTATCGTCAGCGCGAATATACATATCAATCAGCTGGCGCATAGCAGGCTCTAGGCGTTTCATATCAACTTCATCACCACTAAATTGCTTAATGATGCTGCGCACATGCTCATAGTGTGCAATTTCTTTACGGATTTCTTCTTGCTCAGCAGCGCTATAGCCTGCTTCCTGCATTTCATTGGCAAGATTGGCGTAAGCACGTAATAGCTTGGCAAACGCCTGATAAAAAGCCAAACGAATAGGCTCTTTTTCAAACAGCTCCTCTTCATTATCACCCGAGATACCGCAAAAATAATGCTGATAATCTTGAATTTCACGTGGCGCTTTAACGGGCTCACATAACGTACGCACAACTTCTAAACTAGTGTCTAAATCTTCCTTGGCTTGCTCTAAACGATCCTTAAGCAACCCTTTAACGTCTTCCTCATCGTAGCCATCAAAAGCACCCTCAGTGTAGCTTTTAATGGCTTTATCCAAGGACTTAAACAAGTCTTTGTAATCGACAATATAACCATACTCTTTATCGTCACCATCTAAGCGGTTAACCCGACAAATCGCTTGGAACAAGTTGTGATCTGCCATCTGCTTATCGATATATAAGTAGGTGGCCGAAGGCGCATCAAAACCCGTCAGTAACTTGTCCACCACGATCAGCAAACGCATTTGCCCTGGTTCTTTGATAAACATTTTTTTAACTGCTATTTCAAAATCTTCCACACGGCTAGCAGCTTGTTCTTCAGGAATATCGTAAAAACTAGCGAGCATTTTCCGATAAGTATCGTACTTAAACAGTGCTTCAGTTTGCCCCTCACCAGACTCTTCGCCTTTGATACTGGCTGGAGTTGGTTGATAGCTTGTAACAATCGCCACCTTGCCAGCCAAGTCCGTTTTGCTGAACATGTCGTAAGTGGTGCATGCTTGATACACACTGGAACACACCAAAATAGCATTTCCATGTCCGGTCATTAACCGTGGCTTTTGCTCCATATCCAAGCAAATATCATTAACGATTTGCTGTAAACGCGATTGGCTGGATAACACCTTTTGCATGGTGCCCCAACGTTGTTTCACTTGATTCACTGCTAAGTTAGATAAACCTCTGGTTTTCGCAGCAAACCAGTCATCTACTTTTTTACTCGATGTCAGATGTTGGTCTATATCCCGCGCTTCATAGCGCAGATCAAGTACCACACCATCAGCGACGGCTTCATCAAACTTATAGGTATGAATATAACTGCCAAATATTTCGATGGATTTTTGCTTATCTTTTTTCATCAAGGGCGTGCCGGTAAAACCGATAAACATCGCATCAGGCACAATCGCCTTCATCGCGGCGTGTAACTTGCCGGACTGGGTGCGGTGACACTCGTCAACAAAAACAAATAAATTGCCTTTGGCTTTAAAGTCTTTAGGGATAGCGCCTGTGACTTGCTCAATAAAATCATTAGTGGCTTGTTCAGACTGCTCAGTATCATCATCACCTTGACGGCCAAACTTATGTACTAAAGTACCGATCAGCCAAGGGTTGGGTTGATTGAGCGTCGCGATTAAATCAGCACCACTTTTGCTGCGATAAATATGTTCATCAACTCCACTGAATACCTTTTCAATTTGCTCATCCAATTCAGTACGATCAGTGACAATTAAAACTCGCGCATCCGTTTGATTCTCACGCAGCCACTTAGCCAGCCACACCATGGTTAAGCTTTTACCCGAGCCTTGAGTGTGCCAAACAATTCCACCTTCGCGCTCAGCAATGCGTTGCTTTGCCGCTTGAACACCAAAAAACTGATTATGTCGGCAGGTCTTTTTAGTCCCCGCATCAAATACAATAAAGTTATGAATAATTTGCAAGAAACGTTGTTTGTTACAGATCAGGCTTAAATCAAAATCCAGAAAGCTAGAGTACGGATTAATCGCACCTTCTTCCTTCCACTGTAAAAAATACTTTTCTGGCGTTTCGATGGTGCCATAGCGCAAGCCTTGATTATCATTGCCCGCCATCACCAATTGCATGGTGGTAAAAAAGTTTCGAATAAATGCTTTTTTCTGATTATCTAAATTCTGACGAATCCCCTCACCCACCGAAACCGTTGAGCGTTTGAGTTCCAACACGCCTAAAGCAATCCCATTCACATAAAGAACAACATCAGGCCGCTTGGTGTTTTCACCTTGCACGCTAACTTCTTCAGCAACCGCAAAGTGGTTATTCTCAGGTTGCCGCCAATCAATAAGCCAAATAGTTTGGTTTTGATGGCCGATACCTTCCGACTCTTTAATGCCATAGCGCAGTAAACGATAGACTTCTTTATTGGCCTCATACAGTGACTTGCCATCCCCTAAAGCTGCGGCTATTTCCAGTTGGCGTAAAGTCTTATTAATCAGCGTCTCGCTATAACCTTGCTGCGTAAGCCAAACAGTCAGCAGCTCAGGCTTAATATTTTTATTATTCTGATCATGCAAACTGCCCAAATACTCATAGCCTAAGTCTTGGGTGAACAGTTTAATCACACGGTTCTGGGTGATGCGTTCAAGCTGGTTAAGACTGGACACAATTAAATTCCTTTTACAGCGCAACTACACTCATGCGATCAATCGCAATTTGCAGACTTTTATCATCAAACAGCCCAAGCTTGCGCTCAGCCCATTTTTTACCTGCTGGCCAACTGGCTATTCCTTTTTTAACCGACTCTAGTGTCGGCTCACAGCCCTCTCTCGTTAGTAGCCAATCAACGGTAGAAAGCAGCTCCAAACCAAACGGCGACTCAAAGCCATTAATGATTTCACTGGCTTTTTCCAAAGCCGGTAAATAATCTTTTCCTTCACTATTAAGATAGGCTTCAACCAGCGCCTTTTTTTCATCATTAAATGCTATGACATCTAAAGGGTCACTGTCTGGTATGCGCTTATCTGCTTTCAGATAACTGCCATCTAGCGCATTGAGTAAATGATCCAGATTATTAGCGTAAGGACCATAGTTCCTAGCTTCAAAATTCAGTTTTAACTCGTTTTTTAAGCCTTCCGCTTCAATCACTCTCTGTAAGAACCAGGCTAACTTTTGGATCTCTAATAGGCTGCATTCCATACCCAGAATCCAATAACGTCGAACAAGTTCAGCAATCATCGCACGGGCTGGTGTTAGCGCATTAGTATCAGCCTTAAATGAGTTATTTTCTGTGTAATAGGTCATTGGAAATACACCCTCTAGTGCGTGCTTAGATTACACTGCTTCAGTTAATTGTCGAATTTCAGTTTGGCTCTTTTACTGAAGCCAATCATGTCCTTTTACTAGCGATAAAGTGTAGTTTTCAAATAATCTTCCGCAGCTTCAAACTCAGGATCTTTGCCCGTCAAAGCCCTCGTCAAAGGTACAATTTTAGTTCTTACGCCCATACCCCGGTAGTCCACATAACCATAATCACGCAAAACTTCCATTACAAGAGTATTTCTAGGCGAACGCTGCCCCGCCTTCATTTTTGCTACTGTCATAGAGTTGGTAAGCGCACCAGGGCTAATGACCTCAAGACGATTTGAATACCCAGAAACTTCTATCTCAACAAATCGCGTCCAATCGCGATGGGCCAAGGCATTGATTAAAGCCTCTCGAATAGCTTCAAGAGGATAAAACCACTGTATTTCTCGTCTTAATTCTTCATTCACACCGCCTGATTCTTGAGAGATAAAAGGTGTCATCGCCTCCATAAACCGCTCAATAATACCGCCATCAACCAAGCGTTTATTACCATTTTCGACATCCCACCGCCCAACCATCGGGCCATCCAAAATATCATCTAATACAGCCTGATATTCCTTGTCTTCACCTTGAAACACTAACACTCGCAAGCCAGCTTGCTTTAAATAACGTCGCGGGCTTTTACCAAACAAAACGAGTCCCGCTATAGTGCAGCAAATATTGCCTGCTGCTTCTGTAAGAAACCCGAGACCGAGTAATCTTATTTGCCACTCTTCTGGTGATTGCGGCACATCTGGATCACACAAAATATCTCTTACATAATTCATTAAACGCGCATCATCTAAGCAGCTCATATCAGTACGTGGTACTGGCATGACTTCAGTATGCAGCATGCCTCCAAGCTCGAATAGACGCATTTGCTGCTCTCGTGTCGCAAGCCTAGATGTTGAACCAACACGAATATAAATCTCTTCTTTTCCACCATGACGAACTACATAAGGCTTAGAGATACCTATAGGAAAGCTGACCACAGCAACGATTTTTCCATCATCTAACTGTAACTCCTCGTAATAAGGCAGAATCATTGGATGAATTTTATCTTGAAAAACATTCATCACCCACTCTTCAAGATTACTTCTCTGGACCCCACTTATTTTACCGTCATCTTCTACCCCAAGCAGTATTCGACCACCTTGAAAGTTGGCCAAGGCAACAACTTCTTTGGCGAGCTGCTCTGGGCGGATATCATCCCGCTTAAACTCGGTACCTGAGTTTTCGCCATTAACAATAATTTCCAATAACTCTGTTTTTAACATGCTTTTCTCCCTAAGTGGTAAAGCGCTCAATCAAAGCCATATTTTTCTCGACGCTGATTAAAAGCACTTTTACCGCCTTCCAGTATATCGGCTGCCAGCTTCTGAACTTCCGGCATATCAATTGCCCCTTGCTGCTCAGGCAAAATAAGCCCTTTATTATCCTCAACACTAAGCACACCTATCCACTCTGCATCACCAAATACTGGAATATTAGCGTTGTGGGTAGCAAACAGAAACTGGCGGCTGAGTTTTGCTCTGCGTAACTCAGCAACAATACGCTCGGCAATAAAGGCGTTGTCTAAGTTATCTTCCGGCTGATCGAGAATTAAAGGATCTTGGTTATCTAACAGCAGCAGATGTAACACCGCTGTACATTGCTGACCAGTAGATAGGTCATCAATAGATCGAAAAACTGCTTCACGCTCACCGTGCGTCACATTAAGCTCTATCGCCATAGTATCCGGTAACTGCAACTCTTCAAGCTCTAGCAATTTTTCTTCAGGCAGACGAGTCAGTGCTCTAATAACGGAATCTGGTATACCAAATTTTCGAGTTAACTCTGCCTCGCCTTGACGAATGGTAGCTGAAAGATTAGCTGGGGAAAACTCCTGCTCAAGCACCCAGGCAAGACGCTTAGGACCTACACCCTCTAAATTGCACGCATTTAAAAAATCAACCAGCCGCTGACGATTTCCTTCTGGTTGCAAACTGAGCTGAACTTTCTGCTCCAATTTTCGAGTCAAGCGTTTCACAGATTTTATAATACTACTGGCGCGAGCACTGGTTTGCTGATCTAACTCCAGCAAGAGCTTCTTACGTTGGTTGTAAAGTCCATTAATTTGCGAATCTAGGTTTTGCAAGGTCGTTTGCTTAGGTCGAATTTGCTCAATTTGCTTAAGCAGCGTCTGGTATTCAGCACCAATTTGTCGCCCTGTTTTACCTTGGCTGGCTGGTATTTCTTTAAAAGCATTCTCCAACTGTTGCTCTTCACTAGACTGTGCCTCTGCCAAGGATTGCTGAACGGGTAATAACTGCTCAGTCGCATTATTGGCAAGCTGCACTAACTGCACCAATGTTTGCATTAATCCATATTTTAACGCCTCCAAAATACCACGCTGCTGCTTTAAAAAATCAGCATGGGGCAAACCTTCTAAGCTGGTATCACTTAAAAAAACCGTATCCGGTAAATTATCTTTAAGTGTATCTATTGCCTCTTGCACACGGCCTAAATCGTCCTTAGCACGCTTATTGAGTTGCTTTTCTTTTTCTAATTTAGGGATGACTTCCAGTTTTTCATCAAGCCCTAAATCCTTAAACTGTTTAGCTTGATCTAGCAGCTTGGGCAAGCGCTCCACTTCAGCCTCTATGTCAGCTTTCTGGCTCAGAGCACGCTTAATGGATTCCCGGTTTTCTTTTAGCCCAGCTAAAATATTTTCAATATTCGCATCAAAATGCTCATGTTCACCTTCTAAAAAACGCTCAATAAGCTCATTTCTGCTTAGCTCATCTCGAGTCATTTCATAGATTTCATTTTGCCCATAAAGCTCGATACCTGGTAGCAAGTCGGTTGGATGGTAGGGCGAGATATTTCCCTGCTCATCAACCACAGTGGGCTGACTACCGTATTTTCTGCTTATAATGAACCTGCGACCGTGCATGGTCGCCGAGCGTAGCGTAACTTCTACCATACCCCGTTCTTTGCCGAGGTTATTATCTATCACGCTCTTGTGTTGCTTTAATGCGTTGGGCGTTTTTGGCTCGAGTGCAAATGCATAACGAATACATTCCAAGAGTGTAGATTTACCTGTTCCACGGCCGCCTATCACCGCATTAAGATGGTCTGATAACTCAATATCAACACCATCAAGGTAGCCGCCAGTAAAATGAACTCTTTCTATCGCTGAGGCATAGCTTTCTGGTTTATCGGAGTTTAAACGAACCCTAGAACCTGCATCTAAAAAAGCGTGTTTAAATGATGCAAAACAGGGCCTAGTCATTTTAATTAAGCATGAAGCACCCTGAGATTTAATATCTTCAGGCTTTGCAACGTCCGCTGCATTGATGGCTGCCATTTCTCGTTCACGCTGGTAGTTAGTATCTTTGTTTAGAAATGCCTTACGGTAGAAATCACTTTCAACACCGCGTAAATCTTCAATAGGCCCAGGGATTTGTGCAGCTAATAATCCTTCATGCTGCCAAACATGATTCATTCGGAGTTTCAATACACCATCTTCATTGGTACTGTGAGCAGCATAGATAAAGCCGTCTTTTTCGTTAATGTAACTTATAATATCCATCGCAGATTTCTGCACAGGAGCTGCGGGCTTTTTTATATCTACACCCAAGGCCCCTAAATGCATTTTTATTAAATCTGTAGGAGTGGCTTCGTCAAATAAGCAAACAAAATGTATTTTTTCGCTTGAAGCTATTTCAAAACCCGGAAATACCACGATTCCGTTTGGTACAAACAAATCCCGAATTTCATCAAAACCATTTATCGAACCATGATCAGCTAAGCCTATGACTTCAATACCAGCTTCCAAGGCTGCATCCAGTAATTTCTGATTATATTCATGCTCTGACAAGCTTTGTTGTTGTCCACGGTATTGAATGTAACCTGCAGGATTGACCTGCAACGCACACTTAAAAAATCGTGCTTTTTTATAGCCGTGCTGTTGTTCAGTCATATTCAGATTCCTTATGTGTAGGTTTCGCTAAACGTATCTTACCCGTGAGCAACTGCTGCATCATGCCTTGTTTGATTTGGCGGGTTTTGTTGAGACGTTGTTCGAGGGCCTGAAGCTCGGCGTCCATATCAGAGAGGATGGTGGCGATGGCGGTTTGTTCTTCAATGGATGGTAAAGTTATTAACGATGCTTTAATA
>DASRNZ010000103.1:0-4912 GCA_035647155.1 Thiopseudomonas sp. | reverse complement strand
TATGCTGATTAACCTGAAGCCCTTTAATCAACGCAGTGTCTCGGCGGCTGAGGTGATTGATCGCCTACGCCCAGAGCTGGCGCAAGTATTGGGTATTCAGCTGTTTATGCAGCCAGTGCAGGATCTCAGTATTGAAGATCGCGTCAGTCGCACGCAGTTTCAGTTTAGTTTGGAATCTGCTGATGAGCAGGAGCTGCACACCTGGGTGCCAACCTTAGTCAGCCATTTGCAAAGTCTGCCGCAGTTGCAAGATGTGGCCAGTGATTTGCAGGCCAGCGGTTTGCAGTATTATCTGAATATCGATCGTGATTTAGCTGGGCGTTTAGGCATCAGTATTGCCAGTCTCACCGATGCTTTATATGACGCCTTTGGTCAGCGGCAGATCTCGACGATCTTTACCCAAACCAGCCAGTACCGTGTGGTGCTGGAAAGTATCAGCAATCCCAATGATGCTTTAGCCGCTTTGCAGGATGTGCATGTGCGTGGCAGTGATGGCCAAGCCATACGTTTGGCCAGCTTGGTGAAGGTGGAAGAGAAATCAGCAGCATTGTTGTTGAATCATATTGGTCAGTTTCCGGCGGTGACGGTGTCGTTTAACCTTGCACCCGGTGTGTCCTTGGGTGAAGCGGTCGAAGTGATTGAGCAGGCTGAGCTGGATTTAGCCATGCCAGCCTCGATTCAAAGCAACTTCCAAGGTGCGGCAGAGGCCTTTAGAGCATCGCTGTCCAGTACCTTATTGCTGATTCTCGCCGCGGTGGTGACCATGTATTTGGTGCTCGGTGTCTTGTATGAAAGCTATATCCATCCGCTGACCATTCTTTCGACCTTACCCTCGGCGGCGATTGGTGCTTTGCTGGCGCTGTTTATTACCGGTAATGATCTGAGCCTGATTGCGATTATCGGGATTATCTTGCTGATTGGTATCGTGAAGAAAAACGCCATTATGATGATCGACTTTGCTTTGGATGCTGAGCGCCATCAAGGGCTGAGTCCTGAAGAGGCAATTTTCCAAGCGGCGCTATTGCGTTTCCGTCCGATCTTAATGACCACCTTAGCGGCACTATTCGCGGCCTTACCTTTGATGTTTGCCAGTGGCTCCGGTGCTGAGTTACGTCAGCCGTTGGGCTTGGTGATGGTCGGTGGTTTATTACTCAGTCAGGTGCTGACGCTGTTTACCACGCCGGTGATTTACTTGTTCTTTGATCGCTTAAGCACCCGCACTAAAGCACGCTTTAAGCAGGGCGCTGAATCGTGAATCTGTCGGCACCTTTTATTCAGCGGCCGGTCGCCACCATGCTACTCAGTGTGGCGATTATCTTGTTGGGGATTCTGGGCTTTAGGCTGTTGCCGGTCGCGCCGCTGCCGGATATGGATTTCCCAATGATTACCGTGCAGGCTAGCTTGCCCGGTGCCAGTCCACAAGTGATGGCGGCGACTGTCGCAACGCCGCTGGAGCGCTCACTGGGCAGTATTTCTGGCATCAGTCAGATGAGCAGTAGCAGCAGTCAGGGTCGTACGCGGATTATGATCCAGTTTGATTTGGGTCATGATATTAATACCGCTGCCCGTGAGGTGCAGGCCGCTATTAATGCTGCGCATGAGTTGCTGCCCAGTGGTATGCGCAGTATGCCTTCGTATCGCAAAGTGAACCCCACCCAAGCGCCGATTATGGTGCTGGCGCTGACCAGTGAAGTGCTGGAAAAAGGCCAGATGTATGACTTGGCCTCGAGTATCGTCGCGCAAAAACTCTCGCAAGTGCAGGGCGTGGGCGATGTGCAAATTGGTGGTAGCTCCTTACCTGCTGTGCGCGCTGAATTGGAACCGCGGCGTTTAGAACAATATGGGATTGCTCTGGATGATGTGCGTCAGACCATCGCCAATGCCAACCAACAAAAACCTAAAGGGCAGTTGGAGCAGGGTGATCGTCATTGGCAAATTCAAGGCAATGACCAGCTGCATAACGCAGAAGAGTATGCACCGCTGATTATTCGCTATCACGATGGTGCGGCGTTGCGTTTGCGGGATGTGGCCACGGTCAGCGATAGCGTAGAAAACCGCTATAACAGTGGTTTTTTTAATGATCAAGATGCGGTGCTGCTGATTATTAACCGCCAAGCCAGCGCTAATATTATTGCGACCATTGAAGCGATTCAGGCTGAGTTACCTGGGCTGAAAGCCGTATTGCCCGCCAGTGCTAAGCTGGAAGTGGCCATGGATCGATCTTCAGTGATTCGTGCCACCTTGCGAGAAGCTCAGCGTTCGTTATTGATTGCCACTGTGTTAGTGATTGGCGTGGTGATGCTGTTTTTAGGGCACTGGCGCGCGGCGGTGATTCCTGCCTTGGCCGTGCCGGTCTCTTTGATCGGCAGCTTCGCAGCGATGCATATGCTGGGCTTTTCGCTGAATAATCTATCGCTGATGGCGCTGATTATTGCTACCGGCCTAGTGGTGGATGATGCCATTGTCGTGCTGGAGAATATCGCTCGACATATCAATCAGGGTAAAAAGCCACTGCAAGCGGCGCTCGACGGTTCTCGCGAAGTGGGTTTTACCCTGCTGTCGATGAACGTATCGCTGGTGGTGGTGTTTGTCTCTATTTTGTTTATGGGTGGCATGGTTGAGCGTTTGTTCCGTGAGTTCTCCATCACCTTAACCGTGGCGATTTTGATTTCGTTAGTGGTGTCGCTGACCTTAACGCCAATGTTGTCGGCACGTTGGTTACGTCCTGTGGTGGTGACTGAAGAGCACAAGCCTAATTTGATTCAGCGCTTTGGTTTATGGGTGGCGGCGGGTTATCAGCGCTCATTAAATTGGACGTTAAGGTTTCAAGGCTGGATGTTGCTCGGTGTGATTTTGACCATTGCGTTGAATGTCTGGTTGTTTATTGCTGTACCTAAAACCTTTATGCCACAGCAAGATACTGGGCAGTTGATGGGCTTTATTCGCAGTGATGATGGCCTGTCGTACCACACTATGCAGCCGAAAATGGAAATCTATCGTCAAGCCTTATTGAAAGATAAAGACGTGCAGACGGTGGCCGGTTTTATTGGTGGCGGTAGCAGTGCGTTTTTAATTGTGCGCTTAAAACCCATTACTGAGCGTGATAGTTCTGCGCAGCAAGTGGTTGATCGTTTGCGCGGTAAAACACCGCAGGTTCCAGGTTCACGGCTGTTTTTAATGCCGGAGCAGGACTTAAGTATGGGCCGGCGCGAGGGTAGTGCAACTGATAATGAATATGTGCTGTTGGCCAGTGAGTTGGATGATTTACGAACCTGGCAGCCGCGTGTGCGTGATGCCTTAAAAGCCTTGCCGGAACTGACGGATATCGACAGTAAAGAAGGCCGTGGCGCGCAACAGATCACCTTGCAAGTGGATCGGTCGACTGCGGCACGTCTTGGTGTCGATATGGCCATGGTCACTTCGCTGCTCAATAACGCCTTTAGTCAGCGTCAAGTCTCGACGATTTATGAAAGCCTCAATCAGTACAGTGTGGTGCTGGAAATTGATCCACAGTTTGTTGGCTCGCCACAAGTGTTGGAGCAAGTGCAGGTGATTGGCGCTCATGGCGAGCGTGTTCCCTTGTCAGCCTTTACCCGTTGGGAATCCACTTTGCAGCAAGAGCGGGTGCAGCATGATGGACAGTTTGCGATTGAAAGTATTGGTTTTTCTTTAGCGCCGGGGGTCAGTTTAGATGAGGCCAATCTGGCCATTGAACAGGCCATGGCGAAGATTAACCTGCCCAATGAAGTGCAAGGACGTTTAGGCGGTACCGCCGGTGTCTTTAAGCAGAGCCAGGGCGGGCAAGGCTTAATGCTGTTGATGGCGATTGTGGTTGTTTATTTGGTGCTGGGTGTTTTATATGAAAGCTATATCCATCCACTGACGATTCTTTCAACGCTGCCGTCTGCGGGTGTCGGCGCTTTGCTGGCGATTCAGTTGACCGGTGGTGAGTTCAGTTTAGTGTCGTTGCTGGGGCTGTTCTTGCTGATTGGCGTGGTGAAGAAAAACGCTATTTTAATGATTGATTTGGCCTTGCAGTTGCAGCGTGAAATGAAAATGACGGCCGAGCAAGCCATTCAGCAAGCCTGTGTACAGCGTTTTCGTCCGATTATGATGACCACTATGGCAGCGATTCTTGGTGCTGTGCCGCTGCTAATAAGTAGTGCAGAAGGTTCGGAAACACGTCAGCCGTTAGGTTTAGCCATTGTCGGCGGACTGCTATTGAGTCAGTTATTGACCTTGTATAGCACGCCTGCTGTGTATTTATTCTTTGATCGTTTAAGCGCCCGTGTACGGCGTAAAAAAACGCCAACCACGATGGAAGTAGCCCATGAAACAGATCGTTAAACTCAGTACCTTTGCTTTAATAGGCGTGGTGTTAAGCGGCTGTGCGCTGGGCCCAAACTATCAGCGTCCGGAGGCATCACTGCCAGTGGAGTTTCGTCATACGCCAGGTTGGAAAGTGGCACAACCTGCTGATCTTGGCACTTCGGTGGCCTGGTGGTCGTTGTATCAGGATGCGCAGTTGGCGGATTTACTTAAAGAACTGGAAGCATCCAACCAAAACCTGCGTGCTGCAGAAGCGGCATGGCGTGAAGCGCGTGCGTTAGTGGGCGGTAGTCGTTCAGCACTCTATCCAAAAGCCACAGGACAGGTAGGTACTACGCGCAGTGGTAATGATGTCAGTGTGGGTAAAAGTAATGATGTGGCGCTGGGCCTCAGTTGGCAGTTGGATATTTGGGGGCAGGTGCGTCGTCAAGTCGAGTCCAGTGAAGCCAGTGCGCAAGCCAGCGCCGCAGAGTGGGCCGGTGTGCGTTTAAGTCAGCAGTCTGAGCTGGTGCAGAACTATTTGCAGTTGCGCGTGATTGATGAGCAGATGCGTTTACTGGATGCCACTATTGTTGCTTATGAG
>DASRNZ010000102.1:0-14771 GCA_035647155.1 Thiopseudomonas sp. | reverse complement strand
ATATATAGGGAGAACTCTCCGAGCGGGAGCTCTCCTCTTCATTCAATACATCACTTATATACTTAGACAGTGGCGGTAGCGGCCAGCTGACTTTCTGCAGACTCACTTTCCAAAGCACGCGCACGCTTATGGCGTTCTTGCAACTCATCTGCGTCAGTCGCTGATAACTCAATATCAAAGACAACTTCAGTGACTGGGCCATCCACGCCATGTTTTTTAGCTTCAGCGTGCTGCTCAAGGCGTTTGCCCTCAACCACCAACTCTTCTCGAGTGGCAAAAGCAAAGTCGTCGTAGGTGTATTTGTCACCGGCCAAGTTGATTTGTGTGGTGAGGTGCTGCTGACCCGGCGCAGAAACAAAGTAATGGATATGCGCTGGGCGCTCGCCGTGACGACCTAACATTTTTAAAATCTGGTCAGTCGGAGCGCCTTCTGGCACGCCGTAACCGGATGGAATCACGCTCAATGCGCTATAACGGCCATCGTTGTCGGCAATAATAGTGCGGCGTAAATTATAAGGCGTTTGGCTCTGATCAAAGAACGAGTAGCGGCCTAAGGAGTTGCAATGCCAGATTTCAACCTTGGCGCCAGCGATGGGGTTGCCAGCAGTATCACGGACTTGACCGTGCAGCCACATAGTATCGCCTGCGGTATCTGGATCATCATCCATACGTGCAAAGCCTTCAGTCTCTGGTGCACCCGCCACATATAATGGACCTTCAATGGTACGCGGGGTGCCACCGGTGCGCTTCGCTTCCAGATCAGCAGCATCCATACGCATATCCATATAGTGGTCAAAACCTAAGCCTGGTGATAACAAACCAAACTGAGACGCTTGTCCCAAGGCATTGAGCATACTAACGGCCGCCCAGTACTCATCAGCGCTGATATCAAAGTCATCAATAGTGCGATATAGATCTGACAAGATACGGTGGATAATCTGCTTACCACGATCGCTGCCGCCCGCTTGATCTAAACCGGCAACGGTCTTTAAAAAGTTCTGTACTTCGGGAGTATCGTAAATTTTAACGCTCATGATTCATTCCTCATCATCATTATTATTTTTGTGATGCTTTTCCACTTTTGTGTGGATAAAGGGAGTCTCTATAACTACTTGTTTTTATTGTTCTACGCTGCTCTGTGCAGCGAACTTAGACTCACTTACTAGCCTAAGGTATAACGATCTAGCCTAACCTTTAGAGTATTGATAGAACTTTTCAGCTCAGTGACCAACCTAGAATCAAAATCAGTGCTGAGGCTTTCTGTGCTATAAACCAAGCTATCGATTGTGATCGCATTGCCCAGTCTATTCACAGTAGCGAAGCCTTGCATACGCACAAGAGCCTTAGCCTTTAGTCCTATAGCCCCTTCTATAGGTTGAATCGCTGTCAGTAGATGTTGCTTCTGATGCTGCGTTTCTTACTCTGTTGCATTGAAGTTACATTTGTTTTACATATGCTTGCCAATACTGATTAAGTTACAAGTAATACCCTGGAGGTATGGATGGAGTTAAGACACTTGCGCTACTTTATCGTAGTCGCCGAAGAGCTGAATTTAACCCGAGCTGCAGAAAGACTCTTTATCACTCAACCGCCACTGACCCGACAAATTAAACAGCTGGAAGAAGAGCTGGAAGTGCAGTTGTTTGTTCGCAAACCTCGAGGGCTGGAGTTGACTCAGGGTGGCCAATATTTCCTACAACAAGCCTATGTCATTCTCGATAAGGTCAATGACAGTATCGAGGGCACGCGTCAGGTGGATCAACACAACAAGACCGTCTTTTCCATCGGCTTTGTGCCCTCGGTGTTTTATGCTGAGTTGCCCTTGATCGTGCGACGCCTAAGGCGCAATAAGAACTTGCAGATTGTTTTGCACGACCTTAAAGCTCAGGAGCAGGCTGAAGCGCTTAAAAGTGGCAAAATCGATATCGGCTTTGGTCGGATAGGTATTGAGGACCCCGACATCAGGCAAGAGATACTTTTCACTGAGCCTTTGGTTGCCGCTTTACCTGCAGGTCACCCGCTCACACAGCAGCAGCCGACCCTGCAGCAACTGGCTGAGCTGCCCTTGATTACTTTCCCGTCCGGTAGTGGCCCCAACTTTGCCGATATGATGCTGGGCTTATTTTATCGTCGCGGCCTTAAAGTGCACGTGATGCAACAAGTCAATGATTTGCAGACCACGCTATCGCTGGTGGCATCCGATATGGGGTTCTCACTGGTGCCTGAGCAAGTAAAAACCTTGCGCCGCGAAGGAGTCGAATTCGTCACATTGGCAGATACCAGCATCACCACGCCACTGATCGCTTTACGTCGTCGTGATGAGAACCCCAATGCAGCGATGCGCTTGCTCAATACCATACTGGCGGAGGTGGTGGAGGCGCGCTTAAATGACGATGCGTAGCTGGTTTTACAGCACTAAAAAAAGATGTGGAGCAGACACCACACTGCTTTTCACTCGCCCGCCTCTTGCTGCTCAAAGAATGAGCAGCTCTTTTAAACAGGCTTAAGCATCAATGCCGACTGGACGGGCAATAATGCGCCAATCATTGGCCAGCGCTCGCATTTCGATAATATCTAAGCGCACAGCATCGGCCATCAGATCAATCGGCAACTGCATTAAAGGTTGCGCGCTGGAGCCCAGCAGCATGCCGGCCATATAGATATACAGCTGATCCACTAAACCCGCCTGCATAAAGGCACCTGCGAGCCGTGGGCCGGCCTCTACCATCAATTCATTGATGCCACGCTGAGCTAATTCAGGCAGCAATGCATGCAAGTCGACATGACCATTTATCTCCGGCACTTGTAGATATTCAATCTCAGCGGTATTGGCCGGTGGCACTTGGTGGGTGACCACTAATACCGGCCCCGCGCTAAAAAATGCTACATCAGTCGGTACGCGTAAACGCCCATCAATCACAATACGCAACGGCGCACGCGACAAGGCTAATTCACGCTGTTCAGCACTCAGCGGCAATTCTTCAGCACGTACAGTTAAGCGGGCATTATCAGTGATAATGGTATCAGCTCCGGTGATAATCGCACTGGACATCGCACGCAGACGTTGTACATCAGCGCGCGCGGCGGGACCGGTAATCCACTGGCTTTCACCACTGGCCATGGCGGTGCGACCGTCCAAACTCATGGCTAATTTTAAGCGTACAAAGGGTGTACCCTGCTCCATGCGCTTAACAAAACCACAGTTTAAAGCGCGCGCTGCAGTACTCAACTCACCGCTGAGCAGATCAACTTGAATACCCTGCGCTTGCAAGTGAGCAATGCCACGCCCAGCCACTTGTGGATTGGGGTCTTGCATAGCAATCACTACACGCTGAACACCTGCTGTAGCCAGTGCTTCCGCGCAGGGCGGTGTTAATCCATGATGGCTGCACGGCTCTAATGTGACATAAGCAGTAGCACCTTGCGCTAACGCTCCAGCTTGGCGCAAAGCATGCACTTCAGCGTGAGGCTCGCCTGCACGCACATGCCAGCCCTCGCCTACAATGTGCTGATCAGCAACAATCACACAACCAACGCGCGGGTTAGGGTGCGCACTGTACAATCCTTGCTCTGCGAGGCGTAGCGCCTGCGCCATATAGGCTTGATCATTCATTCGTCGGTCACATCTGGGGAATTTGCTGAACTACTGGCCATCAGATCAATTTCTTTGCGAAATTCATTCAGATCTTGAAAGCGGCGATAGACTGACGCAAAGCGAATATAAGCCACTTCATCGAGCTTTTTCAGCTCATTCATCACCAACTCACCGACCACCAGCGATTGCACTTCGCGCTCACCGGTGGCGCGTAATTTACGTTTAATCCGCGCTACTGCTTCTTCTAAACGCTCAAGACTCACTGGACGTTTTTCCAATGCACGCAACATGCCCGCACGGAATTTATCTTCGTCAAAGGGCTGGCGGCTGCCATCTTGCTTAATCAGGCGCGGCAAAATCAAATCAGCCGTTTCAAATGTAGTGAAACGTTCTTCACACAATAAACATTCACGACGACGACGCACTTGATCGCCATTGGCGACTAAACGCGAGTCGATCACCTTGGTATCGTTGGCGCCACAGAAAGGACAATACATACGCTCTGATCGCTTATTAAAGATATAAGCCCTGATAGTAGCCTATCTTTCGCAGAAGAAAAACTGTACGGCAGTCGTATAGCAGAGCAAGTTAGACGTAAATCAGACAGATAACTCAATTGCTTCACGGCATAAATGCCTGCACTAAAAGATCAACAATCAATATGGAAAATGGGTTTTCTGCAATTTAAACACATCAGTTTAACCCGCTAACAAGGGCAAGTCCGCCAACCACAGCGCATACAGTACTGCGCCAGCTATCAGGCCTGCGAGCATATCGTCGATCATAATGCCCAAGCCGCCACCGACGTTACGATCCAGTACGGAAATGGGCCAAGGCTTGAGAATATCGAGGATACGAAACAGCACAAAGCCCAGCAGCCACCACTGCCAGGTATTGGGTAAAAAGATCAGCGTCATCCAAATGCCAACCATCTCATCCCAAACAATACCGCCATGGTCATGCACACCTAAATCATCAGCCACTCGGCCACACAGCCAAAAACCAAAGACGCTAGCCACAGCAATAAATACTAAAGCTAAAGACAACGGCAGCATATACAGCAACGGCATTACAGCTAAACCTGCCAGTGTGCCCCAAGTCCCCGGCGCTTTTTTAGCTAAGCCGGTACCAAAACCAAACGCTAAGAAATGCCAGACATTGCTCCAGACTTTAGGTGCGTGCATGGGTTCTATATCCTTATTAAAAATGCTGATAGCCGCTGCGAAGTTGAGCAATGGACTGCCCTGTTTGATCTAAGACTTGCACACCTGTACCACTGCACACAGTACCAATCACCTGAACGGCAGGAAACTCGCACTGCAATTGCGCTAACTCACTCGGGGCAATAGTAAAGGCCAGCTGATAATCATCACCACCACTGAGCGCACACTGCAATGCAGCGTCATCGCCTAAGAGTTGGCGTGCTGCAGCAGCGACAGGCACTTGTGTTTGCTGAATCTGCAGACAGACATTAGAGGCTTTAGCGATATGCCCACAGTCGGCTAGCAGACCATCGGAGATATCCAAAGCAGAGTGAGCTTTACCCACTAGATAGTGGCCAAGGGCTAATTGCGGTTGCGGTGACCAGTAGGCAGTTAATAATTGCTGCAAAGTTTCGGTAGCTATACTTTGCCGATCAATCTCACCGAGCACCAGCGGCACGGCGGCAGCGGCAGCACCCAATGGACCACTGACGCAGAGTAAGTCACCCACTTGTGCACCTGAGCGTAACAGCGCCTGCTGTTGGGGCACTGCACCCATCACAGTCACACCAATAGTTAATGGCCCTCGCGTGGTATCCCCCCCCACCAAAGCAATGCCACAACTGAGCGCCATCGCGCTCAAACCTTCACTAAAGGCTTGCAACCAATCGGCATCAATCTGCGGCAAAGTAATAGCTAAGGTAAAACCAATAGGCGTCGCACCCATCGCAGCGAGATCACTCACAGCCACAGCTAAAGCGCGTTGACCGAGTAAAAATGCGGGGGCGTTATCAGGAAAGTGGATGCCACTGACCAAGGTATCCGTGGATACAGCGCAGCTTTGACCTGCAGGAATCTGCAGCAGCGCGCAATCATCACCAATACCTAAAGAGATATTTTCACCGCCCTGCGCACAGGCAGAACGGGTGAAAAAATGTTGAATCAACTCAAATTCATTCATCCAGCAACACCCACCCTGCTTAAGCCTGATGAGCGCAGCATAGACTTATTTTCTATTGAGTTTAGCGTCACGAATTTCTGCTCCGCGCAAGCGCAGGGCTAATTTATCAAGAACACCATTCACATATTTATGACCATCGGTGGCACCAAAGACTTTTGCCAGCTCAATGCCTTCGTTGATCACCACACGATAAGGTACATCAATACGCGTGCTGAGTTCCCATGTTGCTAAACGCAAAATAGCTAACTCAACCGGATCCAATTCAGTCATTGGACGGTCTAAGTAGGGCTCAATCTGTGCATCAATTTCGCTTTTCTTGCCCGGCACGCCGCGCAAAATTTCATTGAAATACAAACCGTCGACGCCATTGAAGTCGTTATCCACGCGAAACTGCGCTTCAATTTCATTGAGGTTTTGTCCAGCCACATGCCACTGATATAACGCTTGCATTGCCAAGGTGCGGGCAACACGGCGCATCGCAATCCGCCCTTTAGCACGGGGCGGTGGGTTATCGCGACAGTCGTCGTTATTTAAGCTCACTGGGCCTCCAACTGCGCAAGCAGGCTGACCATTTCCAGCGCTGATGTCGCTGCTTCACAACCTTTGTTGCCGGCTTTAGTGCCTGAACGCTCAATCGCTTGCTCGATTGAATCAACAGTCAACACACCAAATGCCACTGGCACGCCAAACTGCATCATGACTTGCGCTAAACCTTTAGTGCACTCGCCCGATACATATTCAAAGTGTGGCGTACCACCACGAATCACAGCACCCAAAGCAATAATTGCAGCATATTCTTTACGCTCAGCAACTTTTTGAGCAACTAAAGGCAGCTCAAAAGCACCTGGTGCACGGATCACGGTAATATTATCTTTGCTGACACCGTGGCGTACTAATGTATCAATTGCGCCTTCAACCAAGCTTTCTACAACAAAGCTGTTGAAACGGCCAACAACCAGCGCAAACTTGCCTTGTGGGGCAATAAAGGTACCTTCGATTGTCTTTAAGGTCATGATTTTTCTTCCTAATAAAGAGCGAAGGAGCGGCGCTAGCTGCCGCTCCAATAACAGTTAATCCTGCGGTTGCAGGTATTCTACAACTTCTAAGTCGAATCCGGATATGGCATTAAAGCGCATTGGCGAACTTAATAAGCGCATTTTTCGCACACCCAGGTCACGCAGAATCTGCGAACCGGCACCTACAGTGCTGTAAGTACCTGAACTTTTAGCAGCTTTTGCATCACCTTCAACACCCAACTGACGCTCTAAATGCGCCAGCAAGCTGGAGCCGGTCATTTGATTGGCTAATAATAGCACCACACCACTGCCTGCTTTAGCCACTTCGGCCATCGCTGCACGCAAACTCCAACGCTGATTTTGCTTGACCATAAATAAGTCACGCAATGGGTCCATATTGTGTACACGCACCAAGGTCGGTTCTTCAGGGCTAATAGTACCTAAAGTCAGCGCCATATGAACATCACCACCGGTGGACTCACGGTAAGTGACTAAATCAAATTTACCCAACTCACTGTCGAGCACTTGTGTTGAAACACGCTCAATGGTGCGCTCATGGATCATCCGATAGTGAATTAAGTCAGCAATGGTGCCGATTTTAATACCGTGTTCTTGAGCAAACACTTCTAACTCAGGCCGACGCGCCATGGTGCCATCGTCGTTCATAATTTCGCAAATCACACCGCTGGGCTCAAAACCACCTAAGCGCGCTAAGTCACAAGCGGCTTCAGTATGACCTGCACGAGCAAGTACGCCACCCGGCTGACCCATTAATGGAAAAATATGGCCAGGGCTGACAATATCAGCGGCCACAGCATCTTTAGCCGCTGCTGCTTGTACCGTACGTGCACGGTCAGCTGCAGAAATACCGGTGGTCACACCTTCTGCCGCTTCAATCGATACAGTAAATTTAGTACCAAAACCTGACGCGTTATGTTGCGCCATCAAGGGCAAATCTAAACGCTCGCAGCGCTCAACACTCATGGGCATACAAATTAAACCGCGTGCATGCTTGGCCATAAAGTTAATATGTTCGGCGGTCACACACTCGGAAGCGATAATTAAATCACCTTCGTTTTCGCGGTCTTCGTCATCCATCAGGATAACCATTTTTCCGTCACGAATATCTGCAACAATTTCTTCAATAGTATTTAAAGACACAGGATAACCCTTCAATTAAGAACGCATAAAACCATGCTCGGCTAAAAAGCCTGCAGTAATGGCGTGACTGGTTGGCTCAGCGGCATGTTCACCTTGCAGCAGACGCTCCAAGTAGCGGGCGATTAAGTCGATCTCAAGATTGACTAAATGCCCTGCTTGATAATCCGCCATAATGGTTTCTTGCAAAGTGTGCGGCACGATGGTCAGCTGAAACTCGCTGCCATTCACACCATTAACAGTCAGACTGGTGCCATCCACGGTAATCGAGCCTTTCATGGCGATATAACGCGCTAGCTCTTTGGGGGCACGTATCCAGAATTCGACAGCTCGCGCACTGTCGCTGCGTGAAAGCACTTCACCGACACCATCGACGTGACCGCTGACCAAATGCCCACCTAAACGCGTGGTTGGCAGCAAGGCTTTTTCTAGATTAACCGCACTGTTGGTTTTTAAATTAACCAAGGCTGTTCGCGCCAACGTTTCACGGCTGACATCCGCACAAAAACCATCACCTGGCAACTCCACTGCGGTTAAGCAAATGCCATTCACAGCAATGCTATCGCCCAGCTTTACATCGGTTAAATCCAACTTACCTGTCGCCACATGCACACGCACATCACCGCCTTTCGGGGTCATGCTACGTATATGGCCAATTGCTTCTATTATTCCTGTAAACATAAAACCTCCGCACAACACGAATTCTGTTTGATTCGCTTGTGTCGATCTCCTGTTTATATCAAACAAGGCTATTTTTGATCGAATGGGAGTGTGCCGCGCATGAAATGCACGGTAACGGATCCCGCTCTCTCTTCATCCGGACTGTAACCGTCGGCCTTGGAATCACACCAAGTCTGCTGACCTTGCTGACCTTTGCTACCAGCATCAACAAGCGCTCGTGGGCTATACCTGTAAAAAGTAATTACCACCGGTGGGGAATCTCGCCCCGCCCTGAGAACGTCACTAATCTGTTAAATCGATTAGTGACGTACGTTTTACCACATATTGATTGGCTGCGCACGGTTTGCCTGCCTTGATTATGCCATTCGTACTCCCCTATATCCTGCCGATATAAGCTCAGTCAGCAGGCTAGACTGCGGCACTAATCCAAGTGCTGTGCTGATTAACGCTTTTTGACAAAGTTTCACATACAAAAAAACCGGCCTTAAGCTGACTAAAAACCTCAATTCGTCACCTTATTAGCAAAACCTACGCCTGAGCCTATGGCCAACGCGCGTTTGACGGTATACTTTACGGTTTTCCGATTAGCCGTATTTTAAGTAGGGGTCCCGCCGCACTATGGATAAGACCTATCAGCCGCACGCCATTGAAGCCACTTGGTACCAGTCATGGGAAACCAATCAATACTTTGCGCCCCAGGGTTCTGGTCAGCCGTACACCATTATGATTCCGCCGCCAAACGTCACTGGCAGCCTGCATATGGGTCATGGTTTTAACAACGCCATTATGGATGCGCTGATTCGTTATCGCCGTATGCAAGGCCGTAACACTCTTTGGCAGCCAGGTACTGACCACGCAGGTATCGCCACACAGATGGTGGTTGAACGCCAACTGGCCGCGCAAGGCCTTGACCGTCACGACCTCGGCCGCGAAGCCTTTCTCGACAAAGTTTGGGAATGGAAAGCAGAGTCGGGCGGTACTATTACCCGTCAAATTCGTCGCCTCGGTAGCTCGGTGGATTGGTCACGCGAGCGCTTTACTATGGATGACGGCATGTCTGACGCCGTACAAGAAGCTTTTGTACGTTTGCATGAAGACGGCCTGATCTACCGCGGTAAACGCTTAGTGAACTGGGACCCTAAATTCCATACTGCGATTTCTGACCTTGAAGTGGAGAATCACGACGAGAAAGGTCATTTATGGAATCTGCGTTACCCGCTGGCCGATGGTGCTAAAACAGCAGAAGGCAAAGATTATCTTGTCGTCGCCACCACCCGTCCAGAAACCATGTTGGGCGATAGCGCCGTTGCTGTGCATCCTGAAGATGAGCGCTATAAAGCACTGATTGGCTCATTTATTGATCTGCCATTAGTGGGCCGCCGCATTCCTATTGTTGGTGATGACTACTGTGATCCGGAATTTGGAACAGGTTGCGTAAAAATCACCCCAGCGCATGACTTCAATGACTATGAAGTGGGTAAGCGTCACAGTCTGCCTCTAATCAATATCCTTGACCAAGATGCGGCTGTTTTAGCGGTAGCACAGATATTTAATGCTGATGGTACGGTGAATGATGTTGTAGATAACAGCTTGCCGGCAGAATTTGCTGGTCTTGATCGTTTTGAAGCGCGCAAGCAAATCGTTGCCGCACTGCAAGCTGCTGATTTACTGGTCAGCATTGACGATCACGCATTGAAAACACCGCGCGGCGACCGCTCTGGCGCTGTCATTGAGCCTTGGCTCACCGACCAGTGGTATGTGTCTACCAAGCCTTTAGCTGAGCCTGCGATTGCCGCCATTGAAGACGGCCGTATTCAGTTTGTACCTAAGCAATACGAAAACATGTATTTCAGTTGGATGCGTGACATCCAAGACTGGTGCATCAGCCGTCAGCTGTGGTGGGGTCACCGTATTCCAGCTTGGTATGACGATGCTGGCAATGTCTATGTCGGTCGTAACGAAGCTGAAGTGCGTAGCAAACATAATCTTGGCGATATCAATCTGCGCCAAGACAATGATGTGCTGGACACTTGGTTCAGTTCTGGTCTGTGGACTTTCTCCACCTTAGGCTGGCCTGAGCAAACTGATTTTCTAAAAACCTTCCACCCCACCGATGTGCTGGTGACTGGTTTTGACATCATCTTCTTCTGGGTTGCACGCATGATTATGATGACCATGCACCTAGTGAAGAATGAAGATGGCACGCCACAAATTCCGTTTAAAACCGTCTATGTGCATGGCTTAGTTCGCGACAGCCTTGGGCATAAAATGTCCAAATCCAAAGGTAACGTTTTGGACCCGCTGGATATTATTGACGGTATTGATCTTGAATCTCTGGTGGAGAAACGCACCAGCGGCATGATGCAACCACAAATGGCTAAAGCCATTGAGAAGCAAACCCGTGAAGAGTTTGCCGACGGCATTGCCAGTTACGGTACTGACGCTCTGCGCTTTACCTTCTTATCACTGGCCTCAACCGGTCGTGATGTGAAGTTTGATATGGGCCGTGTTGAAGGTTACCGTAACTTCTGTAATAAAATCTGGAACGCTGCGCGCTATGTAATGATGCAGTGCGAAGAGCAAGATTGCGGCATCGATGGTGAAGCTGTTGAACTGACAGTGGCTGACCGTTGGATTATCTCGCAATTACAACGCACTGAAACTGAAGTTGCACGCCAACTGGATAACTTCCGTTTCGACCTTGCAGCGCAAGCGCTGTATGAGTTTATCTGGAATCAATATTGCGACTGGTACTTAGAGCTATCTAAGCCCGTGCTATGGGATAAAGAAGCGCCGGTTGAACTCACTCGCGGCACACGCCGTACCTTAGTGCGCGTACTCGAAGCAGCACTGCGTTTAGCACATCCGTTTATGCCCTTTATCACTGAAGAAATCTGGCAGCGTATTGCACCAATGGCGGGTAAAACCGGCGATACCATTATGTTGCAGCCCTTCCCTGACAGCTCTGGCGATGCACTGGATGCGCAAGCTGAAGGTGATATCGAATGGCTGAAAGAGTTGATGCTGGCTCTGCGTAATATTCGTGCAGAAATGAATATTGGTCCGGGCACTCCGATTCCGCTGTATTTGGGTAATACCACAGCTGAAGACCTGCGCCGTCTAGAGGTTAATAGTGTCACGCTGAATAAACTGGCCAAGCTTGAATCAGTCACCTTGTTAGCGGCCGACCAAGAAGCACCGATGTCAGCCACTGCGCTGGTGGGTGAAATGCAGGTCTTGGTACCGATGGCAGGTTTGATCGATACCAAAGCAGAACTGGCGCGTTTGGATAAAGAAATGCAACGCCTGAATGGTGAGATTAAACGTGTTTCTGGCAAACTTTCCAATCAAGGCTTTGTCGCGAAAGCGCCCGCCGATGTGATTGAGAAAGAACGTGCTAAGCAAGCTGACTACGAGCAAGCTTTAGCCCGCTTAACAGAGCAGCACACGCGTATCGCTAGCTTATAACCTGCTGATTCATCTATACAAACGGGGTCGCTCAGGCATACTGCCAACGACCCTCATTAGAGGCATGAAAACATGACTACGTTCTCAAAAAAAGCGTTGCTCACGCTCAGTGCACTAACCTTATCAATCAGCGCATCTTTTGCTGTGATGGCTGAATCAGTTAAATCTGTAGCCGTGACCGCTATTGTTGAACACCCCGCCCTCGACTCGGTGCGTGACGGTGTTTTAGATGCGCTACACGAAGCCGGTTACACAGAGGGTAAAAACCTCAAGTGGCAATACCAAAGTGCTCAAGGCAATACCGGCACTGCGGCGCAAATTGCGCGTAAATTTATTGGCGACCAACCGGATGCGATTGTTGCGATTGCGACACCATCAGCACAAGCGGCTGTTGCAGGTACTAAACGTGTTCCGATTGTATTCTCAGCGGTCACTGACCCTGTTGAAGGCCAGCTAACACCAAGCTGGGAAGCCAGCGGCACCAACGTCACCGGCGTGTCCGATGTATTGGAGCTGGGCAAACAGATGGAACTGGTTAAACAAATCGTCCCTAACGCTAAGCGTATTGGCATGGTGTTTAACCCAGGCGAAGCCAACTCAGTTGCCGTTGTTACAGCTCTGAAAAAAATCTTGCCAGAATACAACCTCACATTAGTTGAAGCCGCAGCACCACGCTCAGTTGACGTGGGCACTGCGGCACGCAGCTTAGTGGGTAAAGTTGATGTGATTTATAGCAACACTGACAACAACGTAGTTTCAGCCTATGAAGCTTTAGTCAAAGTGGGTAACGATATGAATATACCGTTAATTGCTTCTGATACCGACAGTGTTAAGCGTGGCGCAATTGCTGCTTTAGGTGTTAATTACCGCGAACTCGGCCAGCAAACCGGTCGTATCGTAGTACGTATTCTCAATGGCGAAAAGCCAGGCGATATCAAACCTGAGACCAGTGAAAATATTCAGTTATTTGTCAATCTAGCAGCAGCTGAAAAGCAAGGCGTAACCTTGCCGCAAGAGCTGATTGATAGCGCCGCTGAAGTGATTCGTTAATACCCTACCCGCACCCCGAGCTGCACATTGCGCTCGGGGTCTTTTTATTTAGCCTTCGGTCAACCTACCCATGTCCCTGTTTTCAATGTTTGGTGCCCTCGAGATCGGCCTGATCTTTAGTTTAGTGGCACTCGGGGTGTTTATCTCCTTCCGCTTATTACGCTTTCCTGACCTGACTGTTGACGGCAGCTTCCCATTGGGTGGCGCGGTTGGCGCGTTATGCATTTCCAACGGAATGGATCCTTTTCTAGCCACAGCATTAGCTGCTTTGGCCGGTGCGGGTGCAGGCATCATTACTGCCGTGCTAAATGTGCATTTAAAAATCATGGATTTGCTGGCCAGTATCTTAATGATGATTGCCCTGTATTCCATCAATCTGCGCATTATGGGCAAGCCCAATATCCCATTAATTATGGAACCCACGGTTTTCACCATCCTCGAACCGAGCTGGATGATTGATTATATTGCTCGTCCGATGATTTTAATTGTTGTGGTTTTACTGGCAAAGCTAGCATTGGATGCTTACTTCTCCACCCGCCAAGGTCTGGCGATTCGTGCCACAGGCTCCAATCCTCGCATGGCCCGCGCCCAAGGTATCAATACCGGCGCGATGGTAATTTTGGGTATGGCGATTTCCAACGGATTGGTCGGTTTAGCTGGTGCGCTGTTTGCACAAAGCCAAGGCGGCGCGGATATCTCTATGGGTATCGGTACTATTGTGATTGGTTTAGCTGCAGTGATTGTTGGTGAAAGTATTTTGCCATCACGCAAGCTGTTCTTGGTGACGCTAGCGGTGGTTTTAGGTGCAATTGTCTACCGTTTCTTTATAGCCCTAGCACTCAATAGCGACTTTATTGGCCTGCAAGCGCAAGATCTCAACTTAGTTACCGCATTACTGGTCACCTTTGCTTTGGTGATTCCATTAATAAAACAGCGTATGTCACGCCGCAAGAGGGTTTAAAGATGCTGAAGGCTAATGATTTACAGATCACCTTTAACCCGGGCACACCGATTGAAACCCGGGCGCTGTGCGGTATGTCATTGCAAATACCAAGCGGACAATTTGTCACTGTGATTGGTACCAATGGCGCAGGCAAATCAACCTTTCTCAACGCCATCTCTGGCGACCTCAGCATCGATAGCGGCAGTATTTTAATTGATGATGTCGATGTCACTGATCTGCCGGTCTGGGCGCGCGCCAAACAAGTGGCACGAGTCTTCCAAGACCCCATGGCCGGTACCTGTGAAGACCTAACCATTGAAGAAAACATGTCTCTGGCTGAGCAACGTGGCCAACGCCGTGGCCTCAGTCGCGCCGTTAAAGCCTCCTTGCGCGATGGCTTTCGTGAGCATCTAGCCACTTTAGGCCTGGGCCTAGAAGATCGCTTACATGACCGTATTGGCCTGTTATCAGGTGGCCAACGTCAAGCGGTAAGCTTGTTAATGGCAGCGCTGCGCCCATCGCAAATTCTATTGCTAGATGAGCACACCGCCGCACTGGATCCACGCACAGCTGATTTTGTTTTGCAGCTGACCCAGCGCATCGTCAAAGAAAAACAACTGACCACCATGATGGTCACTCACAGCATGCGCCAAGCGCTGGATGTGGGCGATCGCACCATTATGCTGCACCAGGGGCA
>DASRNZ010000101.1:0-16493 GCA_035647155.1 Thiopseudomonas sp. | reverse complement strand
TCTAGTCAGGCGGTTAAACAACGTCGATTTGCCGACATTCGGTCGGCCCACCAGAGCAATTACGGGAACCATTGGCTCCTCCAGCGATAATTCAAAAAACACAAAAGCCGCTGTCGACCTAACGACAGCGGCTAAACTCTTTGTTAGACAAAATCAATTAATCTAACCCTTTACTTAATGGTTAAAGCAACCAGCTTGCCGCCATTACCATAAACATACAGCCAGCCACCAACCACTAAGGGCTGTACTCGTAACCCTTTACCATCAATTTTTGTACGCGCAACAAAGCGACCATCCACTTGGCTCAGCACGTGCAAGTAACCTGCATAATCACCTACAGCGATATAACTTGAAAAGACGGCCGGAGCTGATAACTGTCGACGTAGTAAAGCTTTATTACTCCACATCGCCGCAGATGAACGCTCGTCCACACTTTCAATCACACCATCAGCTAAGCTGACATAGGCATTACCAAAACCTTCGGCGGCACCCACATAACTTGATGCATCACGCTGCCAGAAAACCTGACCCGTTTGAGCATTAAGCCCAGCAACACGACCTTGATAACTGGTGACGTACAGGGTGTTCCCCGACAGTAATAAGCTACCATCGATATCAACCATGCGCTCAAGCTCAGTACGACCGCTAGGCACTGCAATACGCTGCTCCCAAATTGGTAAGCCGCGCTCAGTATCAACAGCAATCACTTTGCCTGTAGATAAACCAGCATAAACAACATATTCAGTCAGAAGTGGTGTACCCGTACCACGCAAAGTCAGCACGGCAGGTGTATTGTCATAAATCCAGCGCTGCTGACCCGTCGATGCCTCTAAAGCAATTAAACGATCATCTTGAGTTTGTACAACTACAACATCACCATTGCTTGCTGGAGCTGCAAGCACCTCGCTGGGTACTTTACTGCGCCATAGGTCTTCACCGGTATCGGCGTTGAGTGCAATAATATCGCCACTCAGCGTACCCAGCACAACCATACCTGAACCAACCCCGACTCCACCGGAGACATCAAGCTTAAGCTTACGCGTCCACACGGCTTTACCAGTAAAACGATCCAGTGCTGACACACGACCATTCACATCAGTTACAAATATATGGTCACCATCCACAGCGGGGGTCAAGTTATTCCACAACTGACCTTGGCCCTTACCAACGGATGCACTCCACTCTTTCTTCAGTTGAATTTCAGTCGTTATTTTTTCTAGTGCTTGTGGTTTTAATTCTTTTTTGCTGCCACTGCTGCAACCGACTGTAAACAGCGCTAAAGCAAGCACAGCCATATACTTGTATCGTTTCAAGTTAGGCATCCTTATCATTTAAATTATCAATTTTCATCAGCAAACTACCTGCGGCAGCATCAGACGACAATGCCTGCTGAGCTAATATGTACGCTGCTTTAGCTTCAGCAGGACGCTCTAAAACGACTAAAGCATCACCACGCAATTCTTCCCGTGTTGCTGCAAAAGCGGGCAACACTTTAGCATCAAGCAAGGCTAAGGCTTGCTCTGCTTGCTCTTGCGCTAACAGCACACGAGCTAAACGTTGGCGAGCCAACTCAGCCAAGGTATCGTTAGCGGGTTTAGCTAAAATTACATTCAATTCAAGTGCGGCATCATCCAGCTGATTACTATCCACTGCAACTTTAACAGCCAATAAGCCAGCATACTGAGCATAAGCACTGTTTGGATTGATTTTTTTCAGATCTGCTAACAACTGTGCAACTTTTTGCGCATCAACTTCATCACTCGATACTAAAGCTACATCCAGCAATTGCTGATACACCATTGAAGCTTTTTGTGCTGTTTGTGCTTGGTTTTTTTGCCACGCTTGCCAACCAAAGACAATCACCAGCGCCAAGGCACCACCGGCTAATAATGGCTTACCGTTACGCTGCCACCATTCTTTAATCTGCGCAACTTGTTCTTCTTCAGTGTAATCGCTCACGCTGAGACTCCTATTTAATAAATAATGCGTCGTTTTACAGGACGTCTTTCAAGTATTCGCTTAAAGCATCCCAGGTAACCGACTGCTGCTCAGCGTCAGTACGCAACGGTTTAATCGCTACAGTTTTGGACTGCAATTCATCTTCGCCCAATATTAAGGCATATAATGCACCACTTTTGTCAGCTTTTTTAAACTGACTTTTAAAACTACCGGCACCGGCATTCACTTGTAAGCGTAATCCAGGCACTAGATCACGTAGTTGCTCGGCTAAGGATAAGGCTGCCAACTCACTGGCCTCACCAAACGCACAGAAATAGACATCAATCTGACGCGACAGTTCTTCAGGAATTTGCTCTAAGGTTTCAAGCATCAAAATCAAACGCTCAACACCCATGGCAAAACCCACAGCAGGCGCCGCTCGGCCGCCCATTTGTTCCAACAGTCCATCATAGCGACCACCGGCACACACGGTACCTTGCGAGCCCAGCTGATCAGTGACCCACTCAAAGACTGTTTCACTGTAATAATCCAAACCACGCACTAAGCGCTGATTGATTACATAAGGTACACCGGCAACATCCAGGCGCTCACGCAAACCCGCAAAATGCGCACGTGATGGCTCATCTAAATAGTCTTCAAGCTGTGGCGCATCAGCTAGCAAAGCTTGCGTATCGGGGTTTTTACTATCCAATACACGCAGCGGATTGGTTAACACGCGGCGTTGACTGTCTTCATCCAACTGATCATGACGTGCGGTTAAATACTCAACCAGAGCTTCACGGTACACCGCGCGTGAGGCGGATGTTCCCAAACTATTCAGCTCAAGGGTAACGTGCTCGCTGATACCTAATTTTTTCCATAAACGCCAGGTTAAAACAATCAGCTCAGCGTCAATATCAGGACCGGCCAAGTTAAAGGCTTCGACACCAATTTGCTGAAACTGACGATAACGACCTTTTTGCGGACGCTCGTGGCGAAACATCGGGCCTTGATACCAGAGTTTTTGCACTTGACCGCCACCGGCCAAGCTGTGCTCAAGCACAGCGCGCACACAACTAGCTGTGCCTTCTGGGCGTAAAGTCAGTGAGTCACCATTGCGATCAGCAAAGGTGTACATTTCTTTTTCAACGATATCGGTCACTTCACCAATCGAGCGTTTAAACAACTCAGTGAATTCCACTATCGGCATACGAATTTGACGGTAGCCGTAGCCATCCAACAAATCAGCAACTGTTTTTTCAAAGTAACGCCATAGCGGAGTTTGCTCTGGCAAAATATCATTCATGCCGCGAATGGCTTGTAGTGGTTTACTCACAAAAATTCCTTAATGATTAACTGCGCACGATCAGCGCAGCATCAGCTGCAACTTTATCACTGGCACGCTTGCGAATCAGCGCTTCAAGCTGATCCACTAAATTTTCATTATTCAGCTTCTGTACCGGCTTACCATCGATATACACCAAGTTGGGTGTACCTCCAGTTAAGCCGACATGCACTTCTTTGGCTTCGCCAGGGCCATTGACCACGCAACCAATCACGGCTACATCCAAGGGCACCAATAAGTCTTCGAGGCGTACTTCTAGCTCATTCATGGTTTTCACCACATCAAAGTTCTGTCTAGAGCAGCTTGGGCAGGCAATAAAATTAATGCCGCGTGAGCGCAATTTCAGTGATTTCAAAATATCGAAACCGACTTTGATTTCTTCAACCGGATCCGCTGCCAAGGAGACACGTAACGTATCACCAATGCCCTCAGCTAAGAGCATCCCCAAGCCCACTGCAGATTTAACGGTACCTGAGCGTAAACCACCTGCTTCAGTGATGCCTAAGTGGATCGGCTGCTCAATCACTTGAGCTAACTGACGGTAAGCATCCACCGCCATAAATACATCAGAGGCTTTCACACTGACTTTAAAATCCGGATAGTTTAGACGATCCAAGTGTTCAACATGACGCAATGCTGACTCAACCAGAGCTTCTGCTGTTGGCTCACCGTATTTTTTTTGTAAATCTTTTTCTAACGAACCGGCATTGACGCCGATACGAATCGGAATACCACGATCACGCGCCGCATCAACCACGGCTTTAACCCGTGCTTCATTACCGATATTGCCCGGGTTAATACGCAAGCAATCCACACCCAACTCAGCTACGCGCAAGGCAATACGATAGTCAAAGTGGATATCAGCCACTAGTGGCGCATTCACCAGCTTTTTAATGCGGCCAAAGGCTTCAGCTGACTCCATGTCGGGTACCGACACACGTACGATATCTGCACCGGCGTTTTCTAATCGCAAAATTTGCGCAACGGTAGCATCAACATCACAGGTATCGGTATTAGTCATGCTCTGTACGCTGATCGGAGCATCACCACCGACCGCTACTGAGCCGACATAAATTTTTCTAGAAATACGACGCTTAATTAAAGATTGTCCATGCATAATTATTGGCCCAGTTTAATTCTGGCAGTTTCACCACGAATCGCCGAACTGATATCGACAGGTTCACCATTATAAAGAACGCTAACGCCTGTGGCGTAGCCTAAGTGCACATCCAGCGGTGCTTTACCGGTCACGTGCAATGTTTCACCAGCACGCTTAATCCCACTCATCACTTGCTTGCCATCCCCATCAACAATGCGTAGCCAGCAGTCATTTTCAAAACTCAACTGTAAATCACCGAGACCGGATGCATAATTAACTTTTTTTTTGGGTTCAACGACTGCCTGATCAACTGTGTTTTTTTCAACACTGCTCTCAGCATTGCTGTGTTGTTCAGCTACGACTGGAGCTTCAACATAGTGCTCAGCAGCCTGCTCACCTTCAAGGGATAGCGTCTTCGCTTCCATAGCTAAATCGACTGTTTCAGCAGTTTCATCTAATTCTAAACGCTCAAGTGGATACTCAAGTGCTGCAACTACAGATTGATCTTCAGGCTCATCTAGCCTTTGTATATGCACTGAACCATCTGCACGCTCCACTTCGACCCGCTCAAATATAGCGGACTGATTGGATGTATCAGGCTCTACTGCAGTAAAGGTTTTCCATGCATAATACATCGCACTTAAAACGATTAAAAAAATAAAAAAAGCGCTAAATTGCAACATCCCACGCGATATACGGCGGGCTTCACCGACTTGATCGACAGTTTGTACCGGTATGCTATCGACACTGCTACCTGTTTGCTTATCAAACTGTTTAGCCAATTGCTCTGCGTCAAGACCCAACAACTTTGCATAGTTACGAATATAACCACGAGCAAAAGTTAACCCTGGCAGACGTTCAAGCTTGTTTGTTTCAAGCGCTTCAACCGCTTGAGCAGTTAAATTTAATGTCTTAGCGACTTCAGATACTGTTAAGCCAGCAGCCACACGCGCGTCACGTAAAGCTCCGCCCACTGCCATAGTTCTCGTATCTGTCACTGGAGATGATTCGCTCATTACTGCTCCGTTTGATACTGTTTATACTCAGCGCTGGCAGGATACAAGCGCTTGAGTTGCAGCCCTAAACTAGCGGCTTGATTACGATCTTCAAAAATTTTTGCTAAGCGGTATCCGAGTAATAGGCTGCGCGCAGAATGTTCACCCTGCTGTATAAAAGACTGATAATAGCCTTGTGCCGGAACATACTTACGGCGCTCATACATTAACAAAGCTAACTCTAAATGCACTTGCGGTTGCTGCGGATTGAGCCGCAAAGAACGCTCAAAATGCTGAACTGCTAGTGTTTTATTATTTAAGCGTAAGGCTGCTAAACCTAAATTCTCAAAAACACGCGAGCGCCCTACATACATGGTATCTTCGGCCGCGCTGCTAAACTGCTCATAAGCACCTTTGTAATCGCCTTGCTGATATAAAAAACCACCGTAATTATTTTGAATACGGGTATTTTTACCTTGGGCTAAAGCCTTACGATAATGCTGCTGAGCTAACGCAGGCTCAAGTTCATTCTGAAACACTAGCGCCAAGGCAGCATGGGCATCAGCACTATTAGGATCAATATCTAAGGCTTTTTGCAGAGGTGCCTTAGCTTGCTCGTTGATACCTTGTTGCAAATAGCCAATACCCAATTGAATATAAGCATCTCGTGCTTGATTACGACCTTCATTGGTACGCAGTTGCGAGGTACCACCACTGGATACACAGGCACTGAGTAGACCGTAAAAAGCCAGTAAAAGTACTCCGCGAACAATCATATCCACTTCCTTTAAGTTCGACAGGCTGTTTCATGGCCAGCAAGATGTTTCATTCAGCTGTTAAGCTGGCGTACGGCTATATAACGCTCACTGCGACGTGTACGGTCCTGCACCTGCCCTACCAATTGACCACATGCAGCATCAATATCTTCGCCGCGCGGCATACGCACAGTCACACTATAACCTGCTTGGTGCAAGGTATCTTGAAAACGACGAATGGCATTGTTACTCGGCCGCTCATACCCTGAATGCGGGAATGGATTAAACGGTATCAAGTTCACTTTGCAAGGCACATCTTTTAACAGCTCAACCAGTTCTTCAGCATGCTCAGGTAGGTCGTTGATGTCTTTAAGCAAGGTGTATTCAATAGTCAAGAAACGCTTCTCGCCTAATTTAGCGATATAACGCTTACAAGCATCAAGCACCACATTCAGCGGGTACTTTTTATTAACGGGTACCAATGTATTACGTAACGCATCATTAGGCGCATGCAGGGATAAAGCCAGCGACACATCAATATGCTCACTGAGTTTGTCAATCATCGGCGCAACACCTGCCGTTGATAGAGTCACCTTACGCTTGGAAATACCATAACCTAAGTCGTCGAGCATGATTTTCATCGAGTCGACAACATTATCAAAATTGAGTAATGGCTCACCCATTCCCATCATCACCACGTTGGTAACGGCGCGCTCACTGGTCGCCGGAATGGAGCCAAATGATTTCGAAGCAATCCAGACTTGGCCAATAATTTCAGCACTGGTCAGATCACTATTAAAGCCTTGTTTGCCCGTTGAGCAAAAGCTGCAATCAAGCGCGCAACCGGCTTGCGAGGACACACATAAGGTACCGCGTGTCCCTTGAGGTATATAGACAGTCTCAACACAACTGCCTGAAGCGACACGCACTACCCATTTACGGGTGCCGTCGCTGGAAATATCTTGGCTAACGATTTCTGGTCCGCGAATTTCTGCACAAGCATTAAGCTTTTCTTGCAAAACTTTGCTGACGTTGGTCATCGCAGAAAAATCATCTACACCAAAATGGTGAATCCACTTCATAACCTGGTCGGCACGAAACTTTTTCTCACCAATAGTGGCAAAAAATGCAATCAGTTGCTCGCGCGTTAAGCCAAGTAAATTAACTTTTTGAGTTACAGTTGTCATGGATTCACCTTTATTTACCTATCCGAAATTAACGGATACGGTCACATACTTCAGTTGCTGCGAAGAAGTATGAAATTTCACGTGCAGCAGCGGCTTCTGAGTCAGAACCGTGTACAGCGTTTTCATCGATAGATACTGCGAAGTCTGCACGGATAGTGCCAGCTTCCGCTTCTTTAGGGTTAGTTGCGCCCATCAGGTCACGGTTTGCAGCGATAGCGTTTTCGCCTTCTAAAACCTGAACGATAACAGGACCTGAAGTCATAAAGCTTACCAGATCATTGTAGAAAGGACGCTCTTTGTGCTCAGCGTAGAAACCGCCTGCTTCGCGTGCTGACAGTTGTACCATTTTAGAGGCAACAACACGTAAACCTGCTTTTTCAAAGCGTGAAACGATTTCGCCAACAACGTTTTTTGCAACGGCGTCAGGCTTGATAATTGAGAATGTACGTTGAACAGTCATATAGAACTCCAGTGGATTAAGTGTTTATAAGGATTAAACCCGCGAATTATACGCGGGTTTGTTGGAAATGCGTAGCCACTCGCATCAGTACTTGACGAGCCTGCTGTATTTTGCAGAAACTTACTGCAAGAACTCAGCGCAGCTTTATTCGATTTCTTCAATCCAAGCGGCTTGAATCGCTTCGAGAACTTTCTCACCGGTGCGCTCAGGATCATCATCAAACTCAGGCAATTCAGTGACTAAGCGACGTAAATTCACAAAATTAATATAACGCGGATCAATATCCTCGTGCGTTTCACTGAGTTGAATCGCAATTTCCAGCACATCCACCCACTTTAATTTCATCATAACGCTCTCCCGATTACTGACGCTCTGAGACTTGGTTAATGGTGTACTTGGGTATTTCCACCGTCAAATCTGTATCTGCAACCACAGCCTGACATGATAAACGTGAATCAGGCTCAAGCCCCCAGGCCTTATCCAGCATATCGTCTTCAAGCTCATCTGACTCTTCCATCGAATCAAAACCTTCACGCACCACCACATGACAAGTGGTGCAGGCACATGACATTTCGCAGGCATGCTCAATCTCGATACCATTGCGCATCGCTGCATCAATAATAGTTTCACCAGGGATGGCATCAACAACCGCACCCTCTGGGCAAAGCTCTGCATGGGGCAAAAAGATAATTTGCGGCATTAGGTACCCTCCATTTCATTAAGTTGTCGTCCAGCCAAAGCAGCTTTCACTGTGGCATCAAGACGGCGTGCAGCGAACTCACTCGTCGCATGATTAAGCTGCTGTACATGACGTGCAATCGCATTAATATCTTCGGCTTGACGTACCGTATCGAGCGCACTCATACGCTCTTCAATCACGGCACGCTCTTCTTCCGTCAGCAATTCTTCAGCGTCCGCTGCTAATGCTGAACGCACTGTTTCAAGTAAACGCTCCGCATCCACACGCTGCTCTTGTAAAGCGCGTGCTTGTTTATCATGCGCGGCATTCTCGAAAGAGGCCTTGAGCATGCCCCCGATTTCGTCATCAGTGAGACCATACGAGGGTTTCACTTGAATGCTGGCTTCAACACCACTGCCTAACTCGCGTGCTGTGACACCCAACAAACCATCGGCATCCACTTGGAAAGTCACGCGAATTTTTGCCGCTCCGGCCACCATGGGCGGAATACCGCGCAATTCAAAGCGTGCTAATGAGCGGCAATCACTGACCAGCTCGCGCTCACCTTGCAAAACATGCACAGCCATCGCTGTTTGTCCGTCACGCGCCGTAGTGAATTCTTGCGCACGGGTCACTGGAATGGTGGTATTACGCGGGATGATTTTTTCAACCAAATCACCCATGGTTTCCAACCCTAGAGATAAAGGTGTGACATCCAACAATAGCAATTCATCGCCCGCACGCTTATTACCCACCAAGGTATCGGCCTGAATCGCAGCGCCAATGGCAACCACTTGATCAGGGTCAATATCGGTCATGGGTGTGCAATTAAATAACTCACCGACACGGGTACGTACCAAGGGTACACGAGTTGATCCGCCGACCATGACCACAGAATCGATCTCATCTAAATCAACTTCAGAGTCACGCAGCGCACGGCGGCAGGATCTCAAGCTGCGCGCCACTAATGGCTCAATCAGCTGATCAAAAGTGTCTCGGCTTAAACTGCCCTGCCAGCCCGCGTATTCAATAGCAACGCTATCTTGCGTCGTTAAGGATTCTTTTGCAGCACAGGCTAACTCGAGTAAATCACGCTGCTGACTCGGTGATAAATCGCTGGATAAACCGGCCTGCTCAATCACCCACTTGGCCAACGCATGATCAAAATCATCACCGCCCAGTGCACTGTCGCCACCGGTGGCTAAGACTTCAAAGACACCACGACTGAGGCGCAAAATTGACACGTCAAAAGTGCCGCCGCCTAAATCATAAATAACTACAATGCCTTCAGCCTGCTGATCTAAGCCATAAGCAACAGCTGCTGCAGTCGGCTCATTGAGCAAGCGTAAAACATTGAGGCCAGCCAGACGTGCAGCATCTTTAGTGGCTTGGCGCTGCGCATCATCAAAATACGCCGGTACAGTGATCACCACACCGACTAATTCGCCACCGAGCGCAGCTTCACCACGCTCACGCAGCTCTTGTAAAATACGCGCTGAAACCTCTACAGGGCTTTTCGGCCCCTGCACGGTTTCAATAAAGGGCATATGTGATTTGCCCGCTTGAAAACGGTAGGGCAATTGCTCACCCAGTTGCTGCACATCCGCTAAGCCACGCCCCATCAGGCGCTTCACCGATAAAATACAATTATAAGGATCACTGGCTGCCGCTTCACGGGCACTGCGACCCACTTCACTGTGATCAGCATGATATCGTACGGCTGACGCGAGGGAGACACGACCTTGTGCATCAGGTATAGCTTGGGCAATACCACTGCGTACGGTCGCAACTAATGAGTTGGTAGTCCCTAGATCAATCCCGACTGCTAAGCGCTGCTGGTGAGGCTGGGGACTTTGTCCAGGTTCGGCAATCTGTAGTAAGGCCATAGGATCTTTAATCTGACAGCCTGCTAGCGCAGGCTTTGGGTTAATCGTCTAAGCGCTCTTCTAACTGACGCACTTCATAAAACATCTTATCTAGAAACTGCATACGACGCGCCAAGCGCTCTGCATGTTCACGCTGCTGTGAATCATTTAAACAATCAGCAAACGCACTGTCAATCTGACTACGCGCTTGCTTAAGCTCACGCACAAAAGGAGCCAAGGCATCAATATCAGCTTGTTCTTGCAGTGTTTCTAGCTGCTCACGCCACTCCATTTGCTGGAATAAAAACTCACCATCTTCAATGGTCGTTTCGTCTGGCAAGTCAGCTTGTTGACGCAATAAATAGAGCGCACGCTGAGTCGGCAACTTTAAAGTTTGAAACGCATCATTAAGCTGGGCCGCCCGCTCAACAGCTTGACGCTGCTCTGCGGCGGACGCATGACTAAAACGGTCAGGATGCATCTCCTTGGCCAGCTCACGATAGGTTGCAGCCAGCGCTTGAGTATCAAGCTCAAAACTGGGCTGCAAACCAAACATTGCAAAGTAATCGACTTGCTCTGTCGCGACTGTATTAGACATTGAAGCTCTCGCCACAGCCACATTCGCCACGCACATTAGGGTTTTTAAACTTAAAACCTTCGTTGATACCTTCGCGAACAAAGTCCAGCTCAGTACCATCAATGTAAGCGAGGCTTTTTGGGTCAATAATGACCTTCATACCAAAGCTTTCAAACACCTCATCATCAGCCTGCAGCTCATCAACAAACTCAAGCACATACGCCATTCCTGAACAACCCGTGGTGCGAATGCCAAGGCGAATACCTTCGCCGCTGCCACGGTTTTCAAGTGAGCGCCGCATATGATTTGCTGCGGCTTCTGTTAATGTAATTGCCATATCAAGCCTCTTTGATTAAGCCTTTCTTCTGCTTGTAATCACGCACTGCAGCTTTGATCGCATCTTCCGCCAATACTGAACAGTGAATTTTCACTGGTGGCAAGGCCAACTCTTCAGCAATGGTGGTATTTTTAATCTGCTCAGCTTCATCAATGGTTTTACCCTTCATCCATTCTGTCGCTAAAGAGCTTGATGCAATGGCAGAGCCACAGCCGTACGTTTTAAACTTCGCATCCTGAATCACACCGTCATCACTGACTTGAATCTGCAGGCGCATTACATCGCCACAGGCTGGTGCACCGACCATGCCGGTACCAACATCAGAAGAATCGGCATCCATTTTGCCAACGTTGCGAGGGTTCTCGTAGTGGTCTAAGACCTTTTCACTGTATGCCATGATGGTATTCCTTCTTTAATGGACAAGAATTAATGTTCTTGCCACACAACTTTAGAGAGATCAACGCCGTCGTTATGCATATCCCAGAGCGGTGATAAATCACGCAGACGTGCAACTGCTTCACGAATTTGTCCAGCAGCATGATCCACTTCTTCTTCAGTGGTAAAGCGACCGAAAGTGAAACGAATCGAACTGTGCGCCAACTCATCACTGCGGCCTAAAGCACGCAATACATAAGACGGCTCAAGCGAAGCAGAGGTACAGGCTGAGCCTGAAGACACTGCCATATCTTTTAGCGCCATAATCAACGACTCACCTTCAACATAGTTAAAGCTCAGGTTGAGGTTATGCGGAATACGCTGAGTTGCGCTACCGTTCAGATACAACTCTTCCATATCACGCACTTTGTCGTAAAAACGTTTACTTAACGCAGCGATACGCTTGTTTTCTTCAGCCATTTCTAGGCGAGCCAATTCAAATGCTTCACCCATACCGACGATCTGGTGAGTCGCCAAAGTACCTGAACGCATACCGCGCTCATGTCCACCACCGTGCATTTGCGCCTCTAGACGCACACGTGGCTTACGACGCACATACAATGCGCCCATACCTTTAGGACCGTAGGCTTTGTGAGCAGAGAAGGACATTAAGTCAACTTTCATCTTCTCAAGATCAACTTCAACCTTACCCGCTGTTTGCGCCGCATCAACGTGGAATAAAATGCCTTTAGAGCGCGTTAATTCGCCAATCGCTGCGATGTCATTAATCGTACCGATTTCGTTATTTACATGCATGATCGAGACTAGGATTGTGTCCTCACGCAATGCAGCAGCCACCATATCAACAGTAATCAAGCCGTCTTCACATGGCTCTAGGTAGGTCACTTCGTAACCTTCACGCTCTAATTGACGCGTGGCATCTAGGACTGCTTTATGCTCAAGCTTAGAGGTCACAATATGCTTACCTTTGCTAACATAGAAATGCGCAATCCCTTTAATCGCCAAGTTGTTTGACTCGGTTGCACCGGAGGTCCAAACAATTTCACGTGGATCAGCATTGATTAAGTCAGCAACTTGACGACGCGCATGCTCAATTGCTTCTTCTGCACGCCAACCATAAACGTGGGAGCGTGACGCAGCATTACCAAAGTTACCGTCCAAGGTGAGGCAATCACACATTTTCTTAGCCACCCTTGGATCAACAGGTGTGGTTGCTGAATAGTCTAAATAAATCGGCAGTTTCATTGTAGTAACTCTCCTCACGGTCTGCGTCTAATTCACTCTAGGGTGGACGCCTGAATTTTATTTGCTGCGCGCTGACTTTGACGCATTGCAACTTTTTGAACATCTTGGCGCGCAACCAAATCCGCCAAACTAATACCACTTAAAAAATCATGGATCTGATCACTCAAATCACACCACAGTCGATGGGTTAAGCACTGATCACCGCCCTGACAATCACCAGCGCCATGGCAGCGGGTTGCATCAACAGACTCATCGACAGCATCAATGACTTGTACAATCTGAATACCTGCAGGCTCATGTGCTAGCAAATAACCACCGCCAGGCCCACGAACACTGTTCACCAAAGCGCTACGGCGCAACTTAGCAAATAACTGCTCAAGGTAGGATAAAGAAATACCTTGTCTTTCAGAAATATCTGCAAGAGGTACAGGCCCCTCTTGCGCATTTAATGCCAAGTCCAGCATTGCTGTCACGGCATAGCGGCCTTTAGTCGTCAGTCGCATAAACACATACTGCTGTAAGTAAATATGAGCATTAATTATGCAATAACCCAGCAAACAGGTCAAGTATTATTCCTGATCAAATTAGTCAGGCTTTAATGCAACGCATTCTACCAACGCTGCGGCATTATGCCACGACAACCATCCTATCATTATTTTTCCTGCGTCGAATCAGGCTTATCTTCATCATTGCTATCCGCTGTGGGCTTAAAGCGCTCAGAGCATGGAAACGCACTATCAGGCAATTGAGGCAGCTTCTTACCTTTATAATCACTGCCCATCTCATGCATCGCTTCACACATATCTTCCAGGCGCTCTTCAACCGCTTCCAAGTGATCAAGAATCTGGCCGATCGAGCGTGCAACAGGGTCAGGCATATCAGCGCTCATACCATAGGCATCAAAGCCAAAACGCTCAGCCAGCGCCTGACGCTTAGCTTCTTGCTCTTCGTCAGTCTTGACAATAATGCGCCCCGGAATACCCACAGCAGTCGCACCTGCTGGCACAGCTTTAGTCACGACAGCATTGGAGCCAATTTTTGCACCCGCCCCCACAGTAAAGGGACCCAGCACCTTAGCGCCTGCTCCCACCACCACACCATCTTCGAGTGTTGGGTGACGCTTGCCTTTATTCCAACTGGTTCCACCTAAGGTGACACCCTGATACAAAGTGACATCGTCACCGACCTCAGCCGTTTCACCAATGACAATACCCATACCGTGGTCAATAAAAAAACGGCGACCTATCTGTGCGCCAGGGTGAATCTCAATACCGGTCAGCCAACGCCCTAGGTTAGACACCATACGCGCCAGCCATTTCCAATTTCGCACCCACAGAGCATGCGCCAAACGATGCAGCCAGACGGCATGCAAGCCTGGATAGCAGGTTAACACCTCAAAAGCATTGCGCGCTGCAGGGTCACGCCGAAATACGCTTTGAATATCTTCACGAATACCTTTAAACATGCTCACCTCGGCGCTGGATAATTTCACCTCGCGCAGCTTTTTGCGTCTCGGTCAAAATGCCACGTAAAATATTAACTTCAGATTTTTTCAGTTGGCTACGGCCATAAATACGACGCAAACGCGCCATTAAATGCCGTGGCTTTTCAGGGTCAAGAAAATCAATCTCTACTAACGTCTTCTGCAAGTGCTCGTAAAACAATTCCAGCGAATCGTGCGTAGCAGGCGCTGCACCCAGCATACCCGTTGCTTCAACTTCTGGCATATGCGTGGGTTGCTGCATCTCCTTAAGCCAAGCCATACGCACTTCATAAGTTAAGACCTGCACAGCCGTGGCCAGATTTAAAGAGCTGAACTCTGGATCAGAAGGAATATGGATATGATACTGACAGCGCTGCAACTCTGCGTTGGTCAAACCGGCATACTCACGACCAAAAACCAAAGCAACTTCTGCTTCGTGATCAGCCTGCCATGTATGCAAGCACAGATCAGCCGCCTCACGCGGATCAACTAGCGGCCAAGGAATGCGTCGGTCACGAGCACTGGTACCCAGTACCACACTGCATCCTTCTAGCGCTTCCTCTAAAGTCGCGACAACACGTGCGCCCTCTAAAATATCATCAGCCCCCGCCGATCGCGAGTTGGCATCAGGGTGCGGGTACTTCACTGGATCGACTAAGACTAAGGACTTGAGCCCCATGTTTTTCATCGCTCGGGCAGCACCACCAATATTACCTGGGTGACTGGTGTTGACTAAAACCACGCGAATTTTTTCCAGCACAGGGATCTCCAACGATCTATTCAAGACAGGTTATTAAAGCAAAGACTATAAGCTTACCGAAGCCTCTGCATTCCCGCCATGAAAAAGAACCATGCAAGCGAACACATCCATCTTAGCTTCTGTTAGAATATTTAATCTTCTTTAACAACCTCCGGTGACTTTTCATGCAGCCAATGCTGAATATCGCGCTGCGCGCTGCTCGTAGCGCGGGCGAATTAATTATACGTTCGATGGAACGCTTAGACACAATCTCCGCTAACGAGAACGACGCAAAAGATTTCGTCACCGAGATTGATCGCTCTGCTGAACAAGCAATTATCACTGCCATCCTTAAAGCCCACCCTGATCACAGCATCAATGCCCAAGCTCATGGCCGCATTGTTGGCACAGGTGAAGGCGCTGACTACGAGTGGATTATTGATCCGCTTAACGGCGCAAGCAACTTTCTTCGTGGCATCCCCCATTTTGCTCTAAGCATCGCTTGCAAATACCGCGGACGTGTTGAACACGCTGTAATTATTGACCCTGTTCGTCAGGAAGAATTTACTGCCAGCCGCGGTCGCGGCGCAGCCTTTAATGGTCGCCGGATGCGCGTTAGCAAACGCAAAACTCTTGATAGCGCTTTATTAGCGACAGGCTTTCCATTCCATGAAGGTCAGCCTGAATATGTAGACAATTACATGTCTATGTTTAGAGATCTGGCCCTGCAGTCTGCCGGCATTCGCAGCGCAGGCGTCGCAAGTCTAGACTTAGCTTATGTTGCGATGGGCCGCTATGATGCACTCTGGTTATACGGCTTATCCGAATCGGATATGGCTGCTGGCTCATTATTAATCCAAGAGGCAGGCGGCTTAATTAGCGATTTTAATGGCGGCTATGACTTCTTAGATAACGGCCATGTTGTTGCCGGTGGTGCAAAATGCTTTAAAGCAGTGCTGACCACGATTCAACCCTTTATACCGCACAGCTTTAAATAATTAAAGCCAAGTTTGAAACACAAAAAAGCGCCTCTATAGGCGCTTTTTTGCTGCTTATAAGTTAAGCCAATAACTCTATTTATCTACTCGTATGCAGCTTTAGTCAGGATTACACGCCCCTGATCATCAAGCTCTAAGCGACGACCTGGATCCTCATCCATACGCACTGTACGTACTTTGCCACCCAGCTCGTAACTGACATCGTAGCCCGAAACTTTCTCGCTGATATCATATTCTGTATCACAGCGACGCTCAGTGGTTGTATAGGTATTATTTTGCTGGAGATGCTCTTGGGTTTTATTGCCCGCATAACCACCACCTAATGCACCAGCAACGGTCGCAACTTTCTTACCGCTACCACCGCCCACTTGATTACCTAGCAAACCACCCACTAC
>DASRNZ010000100.1:0-3069 GCA_035647155.1 Thiopseudomonas sp. | reverse complement strand
TATTCGCTTAGATATTAAATAACTAACAGCAGTAAACGTCCCTACCACTACACCAATAAAATGTGCTTCGATGATAATCGCCATACCTTCCATCTCACCTTGATACCCGCCGTGAGCACGCCACATTTCAAGCAAAACTTTGCTCCAAACGGCGACTAACCCAACCCTATACAATCGGTTTTGTGTATGAATTAAGTGCACGTAAATACAACTAAAAAACGCATGCAGCAGCCCAGACAAGCCGTTGTACCACGCCAAGTTTGGATATAGACCCAGCAAGACAATGCTGATTAGAAAAGAAAATAAAAATCCGTAGGACCACAACGCAAATGCATCAATACGCGGCGCAAAAATCCAATACAGCGCAACAGCAGAAATAGCGTTCAGCGCTAAATGGCTGGCGTGGCTATGAACAAAATGCCCTGTCCACAGCCGCCACACTTGCCCTGCAAGGATCTGTTGTCGATCAAACTCCAATACCGCAGCAAAGTTCTGCAGCACGCACAGCGCCAGAACAAAAAGCGCAACGCCGACAAGATTAGCTTTGCTGACGGCCAGCACTGCGCACCCGTCTAATTCCAAGCAACAGCGCCAGCCCAGCCAGCAACATCACTAACTGCCACTGCAGCGCACCGCCACCACCGCTATAGCCTTCACGTCGCGAGACTTGCACGCTCTTATCCTGTTTAATTCGTGCTTTAAAACGATCCAACTCAACTGATAAGTTCGTCGACATATCAGCCATCGCTAATTCAAAACCTTCACCGCGTGCCGCTCGATTCACCTGATCCACTTCAACCAAGGTGGACGAGCGCTTAGCTTCACTGACGCCCGGTGCACGCAATAGCATTTTGCGCGAGTTGACATCAAACACCGCCGTATCTACAAAAGTCGTAACTTGGTTTTGGTTACCCTTAATGAAATAAGCACCAACAATAGTCCAATACAGCAGCGAGCTTTTAGTTTCTGAACTGACCGCCACCTGGTCGTATGACACCAGTGCCATAATATCTAAACCATATAAACGCGCGATCTGATCAACGCCCTCAAAGCCTTTAGTTGAGCGCATATAAGTATCAGGGATAATATTGATATCACGCACATAGTCCAAACCGCTAAACTTCTGCTTGACCTGCTCAAGCAGTTGCATCTTTTTCGCTTCAGGCAATGAATAGGCACTGTTTTTTTCGCTCGGCACAAAAGCCAAACCCACAGTTAAAGGTAAACGCAGATGCGGCACAGTTTCTTCATACTTAGGTGGCACTTGCCCTTCGGGGTATAAATAGTCAACCAAACTGCTGGAAACACCGCGCCGACCATCGATACCAAACCCTGAGGAACAGGCACTTAATTGCAGCGAAATAATGATCAACAAGCCAAACTTAACAAGTAGTGATTTCATCTATCATCCTTAATATATGTGCTGGGCATGTGCAAACGTTTAAAAACGAACACGCAGCACAGCTAAAATCATTCTTTAAACGCCAATAATGCATCTGATTGACGGTATACAATATAAAGCAACGCCTAAGAAATCAATATTGTAATGACATAGCAATGTTTAGCTCTGTATGTTCCATCACAATATCTATAACTCCATACAGCAAAACTCAGCAGACTTTACTACTGCAAAGATCTCTCAGCTACTAGCAAAATAACCCTGCTGCCTAAGCCAGCTCTTGATATAGCCTTGCTCAATAGCTGAATATTGCCCTAGAAGACCACTTAAGCCTTGCTCTCGTAACTGACGCAGCATCGGCGCTAAGGCAATGCCACTGTGGTGCCACATACCTAGCGGTTGATCAGGACTGATAAAAATAGAAAACTTGATTGTTTACTCCATAAAACATGCACAAACAACTGCCTTGCCAGTTTCAGCTGTACAAGGCAGCTTTAGTGGCCAAAACTCTGGTGTTAGTCTTGAGGCGCTCGTAATGCTTCATTCAGCTGATCAACCACCAACGCCCACTCTCCATCAGAACACAATAGCTCTTTCAAAAGCTGACGCTGGCCATCATTCCAAAACTCGGCATCAAGAATATTCACTTCTGATGCTAAGCGATTTTCACAAATAAAGTTTGCAACACCTTCTGGCGTTGCATCCAGGCCCAGTTGCAAAAATAAATTGGTCATACGTGCTGTTGCAGTCATAAGGTCGCTCTCCATGTTTATAGTTGTCACTGACAGCATAACCATAAAACAGATGATTTAACATGGCGACTGAAAATACTCAGTCAGCTCTGGCAGTACTGAATACAAAGCAGAGTAACACTGAGCATCCCCCCACAGCTGACAATCGATTAAACATCAATTGCCATGTTCAGTAGGTTGAAATGACTTAGAAGCGCTTATAGATGACAGGTCCACGGCATAACAAAAAGCGAGTCAGTCGTAATCGGCGAGCATATAACATTTTTATATGCCTCACTCAGTATGATGCTGCCTGTGCTGTTATCAACAGGTGAGACAAGAGTTTGCTCGACCTGTTCAATGCGATTTTTTAAGTCAGCATCACTAAAAACCTCCAAACGCATTTGGTACTGCGCATCCAGCTTTACATCTGTCACAGGATAATGTCTAACACTGGAGGATTTTTTTTCAGGCTGTAATTCAGACTCATAAACAAAGGGGGAGCTGGGATCAGCTGGATTTTCTAAAGTCATTTTAATGTATACAGCATGCGCAAAAGGTTGCGTCACATTTAAGGTGTATTCATAACCTAAAGCAGCCTGTGGTTTTTCTCCTGGTACAATCCAAAAACCACTATTAATCACCGTAAAGTGCTTACTCTGTACAGCAACAGGATAGTCTTTGGTATAGGCTGGAGGATCACTCTGTATACCTGCTAACCACAGCGGCTTAGGTACAGAAAAGTAAATCACTTGATTCTGTGTTTGTAGAGCATCACAGCCTGCAAGTAGAAAAAACGCACAAGACACAAGTAGAGTTTTTATTTTTATCATCATTAGTTCCTTTAATGAGACTTACTATCATGAATATTAAAGCATATTTTTATCAGTGGGCAAGCAACTAAGCATTATATGTAAAAGTAAGCACGATAAAACATGC
>DASRNZ010000099.1:0-9845 GCA_035647155.1 Thiopseudomonas sp. | reverse complement strand
ATAAAATAGTATGTATTGGGTTTAAACGTTTATCGTTTAAGTTTCTTATATTTATTTTTAGTGTTTGTCATAAAAAGCATTGCTGTCTTTTTAGGCTTAGCAGTTCATTTTATGGGGGTTAAATATTTTCTTGGCGCTTTTTTTATTCTTAGTACAGTGCCTGAATCTAGTGACAACATTGATGTATGTCAATAGTTATTTATGTATTTTTATGGTTATGCGGGGGTGGTGTATAAATATGTGTGCAGTGTGGCTGAGTGGTTATAGTTTAGATTGGTTTGTGCAGGACAGTTCTGTGCTGTTGTCATGCATTGTCCAATAGCATAGAACAACATTCTTGCAGTCGGGCGGGGCGATCTATCTGTCATCGTAATTCTAGTTTTGCCTGCTGACTTGGGCATCAACAATTAGGCACCACAATGCTAACGCGGTTGAAAATTTCCAATACTGCTCTAACGGCTATCAAATTGATCGGCCTAACAGCCATGCTGATTGACCATTACAATAGCTTTGTTAAAGCTGAGTACAGCCCGCTGCTGTATGAGATCGGTCGACTTGCGCTGCCGCTGTTTGTGTTTGTGTTGGGCTACAATCTCGCCAGAATCCCCACCGAAAAAATGCCGAAGATGATGTTGCAACTCTTGGTTTTCGGGGTTATGGCTACGCCGCTGTATAACATGCTTGATGCAGGCTTGTGGTACTGGTGGCCGTTGAATATTTTATTTACGTTGATGGTCGCAGTCGGCACTGTTTATTTGTTGTCTGTACCCGTGTCTGGCCGTTTAGTCATAGCTGTGCGCTTGGCTGCAGTCTTGTTTTTTATCGGGGCAGGCAGCATGGTGGACTACTTTTGGGTGGGGCCGGCATTGGTGCTGGTTGTTTGGCGTTTATTTTTAACGGTTGCTAATGGCGAGCGCATTATTCTCTATGGATCGTTGTCAGTGCTGGCTGTGTTGCTCTGCCTGCTTAACGCTAGCTTAGCGGCACTGTTGGCGTTGCCTGTTATCCTATTATTGATACAGCTTTACCAAGACGCGCAGCTGCCGCGGATGAAATGGTTTTTTTATTGGTTTTATCCTGGGCATCTATTGGTACTGCTGCTGATCAAGCCGCTTGCTGGGGGCTAAGCAGTATCATTCTAAATAAGGCAGGCTTGTATATCAGCAATGCTAATACATAGTTTAGGTGGCATGTTTTAGATTGAGTTACCGCCTCCAGCTGCACTTCAAGAAGTGTTGCTGGAAGCGGTCATAGCCTATCAATAGAGTTTTACTTTAAGGTTTTGATTTTTCCAGAACGTAACGGCCTGGGGCTGCTTCTATCGGTGGATATTCTGCGCTGCCCATGTCAGTGACGGCAGGGCGTTTTTCACCACTGTGTTTATCCAGCCAAGTAAACCAATCAGTCCACCAGCTACCTGGGTGTTCTTTGGCTGCTTCGAGCCAAGTGTCAGGTGATTCCGCTAGGGTTTCATTGACCCAGTAATTACGTCTCTTTTTAGCAGGAGGGTTAATGACACCGGCGATATGCCCCGAGGAGCCGAGAATAAAACGCTTTGGGCCGCTGAGTATAGCGGTACTCGCATAGGCGCTACGCCAAGGGACGATATGGTCGTCCTGAGTGCCAAGAATGTAGGCTGGAGCTTCGATAGTGGAGAGGTCCACTTTTACTCCACATAGTTCCAGTTCGCCGGATTTTAAATCGTTTTGCAGATAGGTATGGCGTATATACCAGCAATACATTGGGCCCGGCATATTGGTGCTGTCGTTATTCCAAAATAGTAGATCAAAGGCTCTAGGCTTTTCACCTTTTAGGTATTTGTCGACGTTGTAATTCCACCACAGCTCATTAGGACGCAAGAGGGAGAACGTGTTGCCCATATCCTCACCCGTGAACAAGCCAAATTTACCACCTTGGCCGCCGATGGTGCGTTCTTTTTCGGCAAGGAATTTTTCATCGACAAATATGTTGATTGGGCCTGTATCTGAGTAGTCAAGGAATGTGGCAAATAGGCTTATGCTGGCTACATTACGATCGCCACGCGCAGCTAGAACCGCTAGGGCACAACTGAGCAGGGTGCCACCGATGCAGAACCCCATAGTATTAATCTGACGCTCACCGCTAATCGCTCGAGTCACCCGCAGGGCGCTAATGACGCCATCTTGAACGATCTGATCCCAGGTCACGTGAACGTGTTGCTGGCCAAAGTTGCGCCAAGAAATTAAAAATACCGAATGACCTTGCTCAACAAGGTGGCGTATTAGAGAGTTTTCTGGCTGCAGATCAAGAATATAGTACTTGTTGATGGCTGGCGGTACGATCAGTAGCGGTTTTTTGTACTGGGTTTTGCCAGTGGGTGTGTACTGTATTAATTGGAACAGCTCGTTCTCGAATACCACTGAACCTGGCGTGATAGCTAAACTTTTGCCAACTTCAAAGTGGCCTTTGTCACTCTGACGTAATTTGCCTTCTTGCAGGTCGCTGGCTAAGTGCAACATGCCACTAAAAAGGCTGATTCCCTGAGTATCAAATGCACGCTTGAGAGCGTCTGGGTTGCTCAGTAGGAAGTTGCTAGGCGCATTGGCAGCAATCATCTGTTCAACGAGATACTGTAAGCGTTCCTTGGACTTTTTATCGTCAATAGGTAGTAAATCCAGCAGTTTCAGCAGGAAATTTGAATTGAGCAGGTAGAAGGTTGCCAGCGAGCCAAATACGGGGTTATTCCAATTTTCGCTGGAAAATCGTCTGTCTTCGAAGCTGAAGTCTTGTTGACTTAACATGTGCTGGCCGAGCTTCATCCAGTCTTGGTTAAACTCAGTTTGCAGCTGCTCAAGTGATTCGCTTGGCACATTGAACCACTCACTGTGGTCGCAATCTTTGAACCAGTCGTGTTGCATTAACCCGTGACGTAGCTGTTGCACAGCTAGGTGCGCGAGAAAGGGTGTCTGACCTGACCAGTAGGTGGATAAAGAGTGTTGGTTAATGTCCATAAGTATGCAGAATCCTCGAGTATAGTAAGGTGGCACACGCCTGTTTGCCTGGTGCTATTCGTGTGTTGTGCTTTTGAAAAATAAATTTGTAGCAAGATTTTAAGTCTATCCAGGCAGGAGTCACTAGAATATCTCTAGCGATTGTTTGCTGGTGCGAAAAAATAGTTTCAGAGCTCTCTTTAACCGCTATAAGTACACCTCAAGTGCAGCCCTAAAAAGGGCTGCGTATGCTTGCTTTATTAGCGTTACCAGTAGAGGTAGCAATAGCTTGCAAAGTGAATAAGGCTAGGCCTTATTACTGCATGTTCATGCCGCCGTTAACGGTGAAGTCAGCACCACTTGAGAAAGCAGCTTCATCGGATGCTAACCAAGCGATAATTGAAGCAATTTCTTCAGGTTTTCCTAGACGGCCAACAGGAATTGTAGAAATCATACCCTCCAAAATATCAGGACGAATCACCGCCGTCATATCGGTCTCGATATAGCCCGGTGATACTGTATTCACTGTCACGCCTTTGCCGCTGAGTTCGCGCGCGAGTGCCATGCTGAAGCCGTGTACACCTGCTTTAGCTGCAGAGTAGTTGACTTGACCAAACTGACCACGTTGGCCGTTAATTGAGGAAATATTAATAATACGTCCCCAGCCTTTGCTGAGCATACCTTCAACAACTTGTTTACTGGTGTTAAATAAACTGTTGAGGTTGGTGTTGATCACCGCGTTCCAGTTTTCTGCTGTCATCTTGCGAAAGGTACCGTCACGAGTAATACCAGCGTTATTGACTAATACGTCAATTGCACCAATCTCGCTCTGTAATTTTTCGAATGCTTTAGATGTGGATTCCCAGTCAGAAACATCACACTCTAAGACGTGGAATGTATAGCCTTCCTCAGATTGCTTGGCGAGCCAAGCATCTTTGCGTGATGAGCCAGTGCTGCATCCAACTACAACGGTAAAACCATCATCATGCATGCGTCGACTTATAGCTGTCCCTATGCCGCCCATGCCACCTGTGACGAGTGCGATACGTTTTTCATTGCTCATAAATCATCCTCCATTACGTTTATTTTGATTAAGCATTACTCATATACTTTAACATTGCTAGGTATTTAAGTCGGCGAGGCAGTGTCTTTAGTTGATATGTGCTATTGATCATAAGGTCACAAGGATCTTTAAGAGATATGTGACGGCTATTGCTTACAGGCCGCGCAGGACGGCCGGTGCGTCGATAGAGTAAGATAGTGCGCTTATGCATGCTATTTGTGAGAGTTTTACCCATGTCCGACAACAATCAATCCCAGCCACGTTTAATCAAAAAGTATGCGAACCGTCGTCTGTATGACACTCATACTAGCACTCATGTGAATGTCAATGATGTTCGCCAGTTGGTGATCGATGACGTGCCGTTTCAAGTTGTTGATGCTAAAAGTGGCGAAGACCTAACGCGCAGCATCCTTTTGCAAATTATTCAGGAGGCAGAGAATGACGGTGAGCCAATTTTCTCTAGCGATATGCTTAAAGGTATTATTCGTTTTTATGGTCCGCTGCAAGGTGTGCTTGGTAGCTACTTAGAGCAAAGTATCCAAACTGTGGTGGATCTGCAGACCAAAGCCAGTGTGCAATCATCGCAAGCTTGGAGTGAGTTTATGCGTCAGAAAACACCAGTGACCAGCGATTTGATGAGTGATTATATGGAGCAGTCGAAGAAGCTTTATCAGAGCACACAGAGCTTATTTGGTCTATTTGGTGCGACTTCTTCACGTAAATCTGAAGAGTCAGATATTAAAAAAGATGATGAAGAGAAGTAATTTCAAATACTCATAGTGGGATCAGTGCGACTGTGCGCAGCTTGGCTTTAGAGGGTATAGAGTACTGTTTAAGATGAGTTGCAGTAGCTGCAGTAGCGCAACTTCTGAAAAACATCGTGCTATCAGTTGCTTGCTAGAGTGACTGTGTCATTAAAAAAGGGAGTAGTGCTCAGCACTACTCCCTTTCTATCAAGCGAATCTGTTAAACGAGATGTTCAATATCTCGCAGCAGAGATCTTACTTTTTCGCTGCAGTCTTAGCTTTTTCAGTTGCGGCTGTTGCTGTAGCAGTGGCTTGGCCTGCAGCAGTTGCAGCAGCGGCAATACCTTCTTCAGCCATGACAGAGGCTTGCTTAGCAGCTTTCTGAACGCTTTCATAAGTGCTGCCAGCAGTTTCTAAAGCAGATTTGAACATGGCAACAGCCGGCTCAGCGCCAGCAGGTGCGTTTTTGCTGAGTGTTTCCATCAGTTCTTGAGTTTGCTGAGTGGTTGCATCAACTTGGCTTTCAGCAAGCTTAGCAATGTCTGCTTGGGTGTTTGAGATCAGCTCGTAGACTTCACGATTTAATTCCATTAAACGCTCAGCTTGTGCTGCAGGCTGTGGTAAAGCTGTTTGCAAGCTAGCTAGATCCTTAGGGTCAGTAACGGTTAGCATAGACTGTAAGCTTTCGAACTGCTCACTGCTGGCTGCACGCAGTGATTTGAGTTGCAATTGAGTCAGTTGCTCAACGCTTTCAAACACTTTACCGCTGATTTGCTGCAGCATTTCAAGTTGAGCTTTTTGTGCGTTTTGGAATTTTTCTGTATTAAATAAAGTCATATTGGTTACTTCCTGATTATTGTCTAGCCGGTTACGGCTTAATGTATTTGAGCTGTCAGTGGCTCAGTCATGCTATTATGTTGCACTGCAAAAAGATTATTTGCAACTGTTTTTTGTGCACTGCACAAAGATTTTTCTTCAGCTTGCCTGATCAGGTTATAGCAGTGAGTTGTCGTAATTTTTTCAATTCATAGTTAGGCAAGGTCTAGATAAAAGATCACCGCATGTAGGAGGCGTATATGAGCGATAAAAGTTTTTTTACACAGGTGGAGGAGCGTTTTTCTTCTTTCCAAGCGCTACTTAAACACTTGGGTCAGTTGCAACGTTTGCAATTTGATAATCTCCTTACAGCTTCAGAGCCGCGCTATCAAACTATGCTTGCGCCGGTACGTGCAGGTCAGCTGCGCCAACCGAGCCCCGCTGAGTGTTTCGAGTACTGGGTCGACTTTTGCCAGCGTAGCTTGCTGTATTTGGATGCACTGCGTCAGCGTGGTGATAATACCTTGGCCTATGAGGCTGCAGGCTACCCATTACTGCTGAAGTTTCCCTATGAAACGCTGATTGATGGGCGTGATTTACTTCGCCCAGTCAACTATTCATTATTAAAAATTATTCCTGAGACCGAGCAGCCAAATAATAGTGAGCGTGCTCCCGTTATTGTTATTGATCCGCGCGGTGGGCATGGCGCCGGCATTGGTGGTTTTAAGCAAGATTCAGCAGTGGGCGAAAGTTTGCGAGCAGGGCACCCAACGTATTTTATCGCTTTTAGTCACTCACCTGAGTCAGGTCAAACATTGCATGACGTGGGTGTGGCGCAGGCTGGTTTTCTTGAGGAAGTTATCCGTCGTCACCCTGATGCAGCTAAGCCGATTGTGATGGGCAACTGTCAGGCCGGTTGGGCGCTGATGGGGTTGGCCGCAGCGCGCCCCGAATTACCAGGCTTAGTCATCATTAATGGTGCGCCATTGTCGTATTGGTCGGGTGAAGAAGGAAACAACCCGATGCGCTATTCAGGAGGTTTGTTGGGTGGTGCTTGGATGACTCGATTAGCCAGTGATTTAGGCAATGGTCGTTTTGACGGTGCTTGGTTGGTAAGCAACTTTGAAGCCTTAAACCCAGCCAATACCTATTGGAATAAGTATTACAACCTGTTTAGCAATATCGATAGCGAAGTGCCGCGCTTTCTTGATTTTGAACGCTGGTGGGGCAGTCCAACGCTGCTTAATAGAGAAGAAATTGAGATGATTGTTGATGACCTTTTCATCGGTAATCGTCTAACAGGTGGCTTAGGAGCGCAGAGCAGTGAGGTCGATCTGAAGAAAATTGAGGCCCCTGTGGTGGTTTTCTGCTCCTATGGTGATGACATTACACCTCCGCAACAGGCGTTAAACTGGATTGCTGATATTTACCCCAGTGATCTTGCGCTGCGTAAAGCGGGGCGTACTATTATTTACTTGAAGCATGCTAATGTTGGGCATTTAGGCATTTTTGTGTCGGGCGCGGTAGCGCGTCGCGAGCATCGAGAGCTGCTGGATGCCAGTGAAGCCATAGGTCTACTAGCACCTGGGTTGTACGAAATGATTATTGAGGACGTGCCTGTTACCAATGAGTCCGAGCCAAGCTATGAAGTCTATTTCGAGCGTCGGCGTATCACTGATATTTTGAGTGATGACAACAGTGAGCGCGAGCGCGATGACGAGCGTGAGTTTGCCATGGTCAACCAAGTTTCACAGGTCAACAGTACACTGTATGAGTCGTTTGTACGCCCTTGGATGATTCCAGCAATGAATGAGCAGTCCGCTGAAATGATACGCAAGGCGCACCCGTTTCGCATGCAGCAGTATTTTCACAGTAGCTTGAATCCAATCTTTAGCTGGTTGGCTGGCAGCGCACCCGTAGTACGTGCTAATCGTCAGCCGGTGTCTCCTAATAACCCATTGTTAGCTTGGCAAGAGAGTTTTTCTAATTTAGTTGAAACGCAATTGAACGCCTTTCGCGATGTGCGTGACTCTTCGCAAGAGATGAAATTCCATACTGTGTACGGTGGTCTTGCTACTTTAACAGGCATGCAAAAACCTGATACTCAGCAGAGTGAAGCCCAGTTACAAGATGAGAAAGTAACTGAACATTTGCGCGACTCCTTAACGCAGGGTGGTGGGCTGGAAGCCTTGTCGAGAATCTTGCTATTACTGGGTCATGAGAGTGGTAAGTTCAGTAAAGGTCGTGTGCAACAGATGGCTGAGAAAAGCCGCAGTCTGATGAAAGGCTTCGACACGGACTTTAGCAATGTTCGCCAGATCATTGACCAGCAAGGGTTATTGGTCTTTGCTCTTCCTGCAGAAAGTTTAGCAACGTTACCGCAGTTGCTGGTTGATAATGAACAGCGCAAAGTAGTGCTGGCTACAGTAATGGAGATGGTGCCTGAGCTATTGACTGCTGAAGGGACTGTCGGTGAATTGTGGCGCCAATTGCACCAGCTGCTTGAGCTGCCCGTACCTGCTGTTGTTCAACCGAAATTATCTGCTTCGTCAGTTGCTGTAGAAAAGGCAGAAGCTGTAACCCCGGTTAAGAAAACAGTAGCTCCAGTGAAGACTGTTGAGAAAAAGGTGGCGGAGTCAGTCAAACCTAAGACAGTAAAAACGGCCGCTAAAAAAGTAACAAAACCAGCGGCAAAGCCTAAAGCAGCTGTGAAGAAGCCAGTACAGCCAGCAGTAGCACCGACACCGAAAGCTGCTGTTGCTGCGCAGAAGGACAAAACAACTGCTGTTCAAACGCCAGTAGAAAAAACTACAGAATCAGTAAAGCCTCAAACTGCGAGTCAACAGCAGGAGTTACCCGTGTCTGCAACTCAGGCCGTCTCGCCAAAAGCCGATCAGACCCAGCCAGCTGCTAAAGCCGCTGCAGATAAACTGCCAGAGCCAGCTCAAGTTGAAGAAACGCCCGCATTGGTTAAAACGGCTGTGAAAAAGCCAGTGCAGAAATCTAAGAGACGCCAAAAAGCACAGGCTAAAAAGCAGCAGTCAGCTTCGACAGCTGAGGCAAAAAAAGACGTATAAGTGGGGAGTGATTTTGCGCTGTAAGTTATAGCGCAAAGTCTTTATTGCCCAGCATCTACTGCAGTCGGTTCTCGCAGTTGTGCTGGGCTCTTTTAGAGTTTAGATAGCTTGTCTTAGATTCACGACCAATGAATCTCATGCTCTAGATCGAGTGAGGATTCTTTGCCTATATTATCATAGTGCTCATCAAGAAATTTCTTTGCTGCTTCGCGACCAATATCACGCAAATGAGTTAAAAACGACCATTCGGAGTTCATTTTACTGGAGGCTGACAGTGGATTTATTTCTTCTGTGGCTTCGATACGGTGCACTAAAATATTTGCATAGTGATCTGCGTCGAGTTTGTTTTCTTCAAGTAGGCGGTGCACGAACTCAATGCTGCGCAGTTCTCTAAGTAAGGACGAGTTGAAGGAGATTTCATTGATGCGGTTCTGTATCTCTCGTGCGGTTTTTGGCACTTCGAGGCGTTCAATTGGGTTCACTTGAACAATGACAATATCCTGAGACTTTGTTGCTTGGAACAAAGGGAACAGTGGCGGGTTACCGCTAAAACCGCCATCCCAATAGGGTATGCCATCCACTTCAACGGCTTGGTAAATGGTTGGCAAACACGCAGAGGCTAAAATCATATCTGCGGTCAACTCTTTGCCTTCGAACACCTTGATTTTACCCGAGCGCACGTTAGTGGCGGCAATAAATAATTCTATGCCTTTGCATGCTCTGATTTTTTCAAAATCAATGGTGGTTTCAACCAATTCACGTAGTGGGTTGAACTTGAACGGGTTGGTCTCATAAGGTGATGCTACTCGACTCATGAAATCCATCATGGCGTAAGCGGGTGAGCCACTAATATCCCAGTTACCGGTCAAAACACCCAATGGACTGCGTTTGAGAGGGCTGAACATAGCTAAGTTTGATATCTTGCACCAAAAGTTCTTAAGCGCCTCACGCGCGCCCTCAGCGCCACCTTCCATAAAGCCTTGAGTAAATACGACAGCGTTCATTGCGCCTGCGCTGGTACCTGAAATACCCTCCACATTGACGCGGCCGTCTTCCATTAAGTAGTCCAGTACGCCCCAAGTGAAGGCTCCATGCGAGCCGCCACCTTGCAATGCAAGGTTGATCGATTTTTTACTCATCGAGGTTGTATCCTTTATAGTTATATTTATAGGTC
>DASRNZ010000098.1:0-24507 GCA_035647155.1 Thiopseudomonas sp. | reverse complement strand
CTCCCAAAGCAGGCGCGCTACCGGACTGCGCTATACCCCGATGGCTCCACGACCTGGACTCGAACCAGGGACCCAATGATTAACAGTCATTTGCTCTACCAACTGAGCTATCGCGGAACTTTACATTTGATTTAAACTCTTTTGAAGTTCGCCTCATCTGTGGTGCGACATTCTACGCATTTTTTAGATCTTGTCAACACCTTTAGCAAAATAAATCTTAGTTTTTGTTAACGATGTTTCCATGACACTTGTTCATGCAGAACGAAGCAGGCGGCTATTGTATAGACAAAGATTAGTTTTGGGAAGCCCTAAATGATTAATATCCAAACCAATTGGTACAGTCGTCTCACTCGGGCTGACCTTATAAGCTCACCTACACTCAGTGCTCATAAAACAGTTAGACTTAGACACACACTTATTTTTTGAAAAGACTTATGCGCCGGACAAAAGAAGAAGCAGAAAGTACTCGCACAGCCATACTCACAGCTGCGGAATTATTGTTTCTTAAAAAAGGAGTGTCTCATACTTCGCTTGAACAAATTGCTAAGCAAGCCGGGGTGACTCGAGGCGCCGTGTATTGGCACTTCCAAAACAAAGCCCACTTGTTTAATGAGATGCTCAACCAGGTGCGCCTACCGGCGGAGCAGATCGCAAAACAGATCAGCGAGTGCGACCCCAGCAATCCAATTATTGGCCTCAGGCATCTCTGTGTTGATGCCCTACTGACCATGGGTGCAAATGAACGCAAACGGCGCATCTTTACTATTTTATTGCGCCGCTGCGAATTCACCGATGACTTACGCGAAGCTGAAGAGCGTCACGAAGCTTTTATTAATGAATTTATTGATTTGTGCGAGCAACTCTTTAGTGAGCCTGCAACCGCTGTGCGGCTCCATCCGGAGATCACTCCGCGCATGGCAGCATTAAGCTTGCATGCCATGCTGCTAGGCTTACTCAGTGACTGGCTTAGAGATCCAACCTTGTTTGATGTCAAGCAAGCGGGGCCGATGCTGGACGCCCTACTCAGAGGCTTGATGAGCAACTGGGAGCCTAACAACGGCTGTCCGCAAAAAACGTAAACTACGGCTATTCAGCAATCAGCCAATCTAAGCGCCAACCGCCCTCTCCTTGCTGCAAGGTCTCTGCTAATACAGGTAAAAGCTGCTTAAGCTCATCTTCTAAGCCCCAAGGTGGGTTACAAATCACCATGCCTGAGCCATTCAGGCTTGAAGGGTCATCGGGCTTATTCACATACAACTCAACACGCAATAATGTCGGTGCATTGCTTTTTTCCAACGCTTGGTAAAAACGACGCAATTGCGCAAGGTCTTTTACCGGATACCACAAGCAAACAATAGCCTGACGCATGCGCGCTAAAGTTTCATCCAAGGCCCGCACTGAGTTCTGTAGATCATCGCCTTGCTCAAACGGTGGATCAATCAGCATCAGCAAACGCTTTTCTTCAGTCGGCAATAACGCCCGCGGCACATGCCAGCCTTCACCAAGATGTACACTGACACGTCGGTCAATCCGCATATTATCTTTAAGTAACTGACCGTCAGCGGGATGCTTTTCATTTAAATACAAATGATCTTGGCTGCGGGTTAAGCAACGCGCCACTTCTGGCGATCCCGGATAATAGCGCAACTCATCATCTTCATTGAGTTCACGTACCGCATGCAGGTAATCGGCTAACAAAGGGTGTGTCGATGCCGACAAGCGCCCTATTCCATCTCGCCATTCATCGGTTTTTAGAGCCTCTTCACCCTGTAAGTCATATAAACCAATCCCCGCATGGGTATCAACATAAGCAATAGGTGCGGCTTTTTTTTGCAGTAAAGCAATACAGCGAGTCAACAGCCAGTGCTTAAGAACATCTGCATGGTTGCCGGCATGGTAAGCGTGACGATAGTTCATAATAACCTCAGCGTAGCTCTTGTTGAATGCTTGAAATAGGACGCGGCCAGGGTTTATCGCTACGGATTTTATCTGGCAAACTGTTGATGGCTGTCTCAGCGGCGGCGCGATTGACAAAGTTGCCGTAAGTCACCACAAACAACGCTTGGCCTTGATGTTCTTTTCTAAAATAATGATACTGAGCACTGTTCTGTTTGACTAAATTCTGCGCTGTTGCTTCAGAGCGAGTACCAAAAACTTGCAAGGTATAACGTGAGGGCGCTTGCTGTTTATACCACTGGTTATGCCCTACACCGCCCGACAAACCAGCACTGGTCACTGGCGCTTTATTTTGCACAGCCGCAGGTTTAGCAGGGGCTTGCACCTGACGCGCAGGAGCCGCAGGATTACTAACGACTGCTGCAGATGGCGCAACCGGTTTACGCTGTGCTGGTGGTGTGCTCACGGGCACTGGCGCACTAACAATAGGCTGCATCGATTGTATTTCAGCAGGCGTTTGCTCATATTCTTCAGGCAATAAGGCACTGTCCTCATCCTCTGTATTCACAGCTTGCGCTAAAGGTGCACGCATTACAGGCTCGGCAATAAGCTCGAGTGGCCGCTCTACTTTGCCAGCCGCAGACGAAGCAGTCGATCCGCTTTCAGTTAACGCTTCACCACCATTAGATGGCTCCGGCGACTGCATAAACCAAACGAACAGCAAGCCAGTAATCAACACTGCTAATAAGGCAATATGCTTATATGGAAGAGGCGTTGCTTGTTTTTTTCTGGAAGCAACGAAATCCATCTGTTCCACTAATAAAGCTTTGGCAGTATGGTTAATCTGCCCAGGCCAACCCTGTGACTGGCTGTAGATACGACTGAGTTGCTCCTGGGTAAAGACATCCAAAGGCTGCCCCGCCGCGCTCAATCGCTGCTCAATATACTTCTCAGTCTCTTGCTCATCCCAAGGCTCAAGAGCAACAATATGATGCAAGTCTGCATTATCCGCCACTTTAGCCAATAACGGGCTAATCGAGCTATCAGAAAAGATAAATACTCGGGCACTGGCATCATTGATGCCTTGTGCAATGCGCTGTAAAAACAATAACGCCGACTCATCTAAGCGCTCAGCATTATCGACAATCAGATAGATTTCCTGCCCCATCAGCGTCAACTGCTCAATATGCTTTAGCACATCAGCAATTTCACTATCAGGTAAACTTAATCCAGAGCTGACTTGTGACAACATTGATGCCGCATCCGCTCTCTGCGAGACATTCACTACAATACTTTTAACTGGATCTTTTGAGCTGGCAACCAAAGCTTGACGTAATACCGTTTTACCACTGCCTTGCGGGCCTGTGACTACCAGCATCAACTTGCTATAACGCGCAATATGATGCAATTCAGCCAGCACAGGCCGACGCTTAGCAGCAAAAAATTTAAAGCTGGCGCCACGCGCTAAAAACGGATCATGCTCAAACTGATAGTAATCAAGGTAGTCATCATCTGCGTGCAAGTGAGACATGTTGTCTTTATTCACTTTAATCCGCCCACAAGTGTTGAATAATCAGCAATAAGTGTGTCTTGCAAGGTCGCTGCAGGATAATCCGTAGTGATCACAGCATCACCTAAATCTCGCAACAACACTAAGCGAATCTGACCATCGATATTCTTCTTATCCACCGCCATATGCTTGAGAAAGGTATCTGCGCTCATATCTTGAGGTGGAATCACTGGTAGTTGCGCTTGCATTAATAAGCGAATGCCACGATCGCGTTGCAGCTCAGTAATCCAACCCAAGGCAGACGACATCTGCAATGCCATGGTCGTACCTGCAGCAACAGCTTCACCGTGCAACCACACACCATAGCCCTGCTCAGTTTCTATGGCATGACCAAATGTATGACCTAAGTTCAGTGTGGCACGCACGCCGGTTTCACGCTCATCAGCAGAGACTACTTCAGCCTTAGCTGCACATGAACGCTCGACTGTTTCTATTAGGGCCGCATTATCCAACGCACAAATCTGCTCAATATGCGTTTCCAACCATGTTAAAAAAGGCTCATCATGAATCAAACCATATTTTATCACTTCAGCCAGACCCGCGGATAATTCACGCGGTGGCAGCGTATGCAAAGTGGCTGTATCAATCACTACAGCTTGCGGCTGATAAAAAGCACCCACCATATTTTTTCCCAGAGGGTGATTAATACCAGTTTTACCGCCGACTGAGGAATCGACTTGTGATAACAAAGTGGTCGGTACTTGAATAAAATTCACACCGCGCTGATAGCACGACGCGGCAAACCCAGTCATATCACCTATAACGCCACCACCTAAAGCAATCAGCGTCGTTTTACGATCATGCTTATCACGTAGCAAAGCATCAAATATTAACTGTAAAGTCTCCCAGTTTTTATAAGACTCGCCGTCTGGCAGAATAATTTCAGTGATTTCGTAGCCCAGCAATGCTTCGCGCAATTGCTGCAAATATAAAGGCGCTACAGTGGTGTTGGTGACAATCGCAACTTTACGACCGACAATATGCGGAGTAAATAACTGCGGTTGTTTTAATACATCGGTACCAATATAAATTGGATAGCTGCGTTCAGCTAAATCAACAGTAAGAGTGCGCATGCATGCCTCTCGTTATCACGCTTTGATAAATAAAAACACGGTGCCTAGAAGGATTTAGGCTGGGATTGGAATATGTCAGCGAGTATAGCGCAGATTCAGCGGCAAGATTAGCCGCTCTTATAGGTGCTAAGAAAGCGCATAATTTCCTGCACAACCATCCGCGGCGGACGTATATCCGTCTCAATAATTAATGTTGCCACTTCACGATATAAAGGATCGCGCAGTGCCAATAAGTCCGTCAGAACCTGACCTGGATTTTCCGTTTGTAACAACGGCCGATTACGATCTCGCGCCGTTCGCGCCAGCTGATGCTCAACCGATGCATGCAAGTAAATAACGATCGCACCATTGCGCATAGCCTGACGATTTTCAGCTCGTAACACAGCCCCACCACCCGTTGCTAGCACCAGACCCGGCTGCTGACATAACTCAGTAATCACTGCTTGCTCACGATCGCGAAATCCAGTCTCCCCTTCAACATCAAAAATCAAAGGAATACTGGCACCTGTGCGCTCTTCAATTTCCTTATCGGAATCCTTGAATGGCAAGCTGAGCTCTTTAGCCAGCAAACGACCGATGGTGCTTTTTCCAGCACCCATTGGGCCGATCAGTATATAAGTAGATGTATGCATTAATTATTCAATGTAATAACGTTATTATTTATAATACGTGGGGTAATAAATATCAGCAGCTCAGACTTTTGATCTTGCACCATATCACGACGAAAAACACGTCCTAAAAACGGTAAGTCCCCTAAGAAAGGTACTTTTTCTACGCTCTTGCTTTGTATATTAGAAAACACACCACCAATCACGATCGTCTCACCATCCGAGACTAAAACATTAGCATTCACTTCATTTTTATTAATCGGCGGTACATTATTTACAGCATTATTAAAGTCCGGTGCATCCTTAGTCACTTTAACATCCATAATAATACGATTATCTGGAGTAATTTGTGGGGTGACTTCAAGCGATAAAGCCGCCTCTTTAAATGACGTACTGGTTGAACCACTGGAGCTGGCTTCTTGGTATGGAATTTCAGATCCTTTTAAGATCTTGGCAGTTTCTTTATCTAAGGTTACCACCTTAGGCTGTGAGACCACTTCACCATTGCCTGTCTTTTCCATGGCAGACAATTGCAGATCAAGAATAGCGTGGTTGGTGACAAAGCCAATGCCAAAACCCGCGGTCGCATTACTCACACCCAAATCAACAAAAGGCGCATTTAAATCTGACGACGTACCGACTCGGTTACCACTTGCATTATTACTGGTACCGACGTTACTCCCTTCACCTCCACCACTCCACTTACTGCCGTCCTTACTACCAAAGCTTCCTCCCCAGCGCACACCTAAACTTTTACTGTAGTCGACATTAGCCTCGACAATACGCGCTTCAATCATTACTTGGCGCACAGGAATATCCAACTGCGCTACAACACGACGCAGCTCATCAAGCTTGTCTTGGGTCTGATAGGCAATAATACTATTGGTACGGTCATCCACAGTGACAGAACCACGTCCATCCGCCTCACCATTGGTGACTGACTGGAATAAAGCAGCAATTTGCGTCGCCTTAGCGTAGTTCACTTGGATTAACTCACGGCGTAATGGAGCAAGCTCAGCCGCTTGTTTCTGAATTTCCATTTCTTGGCGTTCACGTGCGGCAATTTCTTCAGCAGGAGCCACTAATAACACATTACCAATTTGGCGTTTATCCAGCCCTTTGGTTTTAAGCACTAAATCTAAAGCCTGATCCCAAGGCACACTCTGTAAGCGTAACGTGATGTTACCTTGCACCGTATCACTGGCAACTAAGTTTAAATCAGTAAAGTCAGCAATCAACTGTAATACCGAGCGCACGTCAATATCTTGGAAGTTCAGCGATAATTTTTTACCGCTATAGGAAAAACGCTCAACTTTGCGTTTTTCGACTTCTTCCTCGCTAATAGGTTTAACACTAATGGTCAGTCGATTATCTACTTGGGCAGTGACAAGGTCATAAGCACCTTCAGGCTCAATAACAATCGCGACTTTGCCTCTTGATTCACTCGCATTAATGAAATTCACAGGTGTTGCAAAATCTTTTACATCTAAACGTACACGTAGCGCTTCTGGCAATACAGCTTTAGCAAAATTCAGGTAAATTTTACCATTCTGTTCTTTAATTTCAGGCTTGCGCGTACCCGCATTAAGATCAACAATGACATGACCCGCGCCTTTCTCGTCACGCTGAAAATCAATATGGTTAATACCGTGCTGCTTCACGACATAAGGATTAGAAGCGGGCTTAGACTGGGGCTGAGACCGTTTCATAACATATGATTTTATCGACTGAGGCGGATGTACAACCTTAGACTCTGTGCTAGCTGTAGCTGCAGGTTTAACTGCTACAGGCTTGACTGCTACAGGCTGAACTAAAGCGGCGGGCTCCTGCGGCTCGCTCACACGAGTTTCACTAGCAGTGCTACTACCAAAAGTTACAGATAGTAAGTCATTATTAGCGAGCAACACAGGCGATAACACAGTAGCCAGCACAGCAATACAAATACGCGATAATTTTATGTTCATTTTAAGTTCCGCCGTGTTTTCCAATAGTCAATTTTCATAGCCAGTCCCACTCAAGAGCGCTCCTGTAAAGCTAGAGTTCGCGGTCGTTCAATCCAGCCGCCATCACCATCAGAAACAATTTCAACGACTTCAATACCATCAATTGTAATCGCTGTAATACGACCATGATTACTGCCAAGATAGTCACCTATACTGACGCGATGAACACCATCACCACCGCGAATGAGAGCAAAAATGCCTGTATCATTTTTCAGCGTCCCTACCATCACAAAATCTTCAATATTAAATCTTTCAAGAAATTGCTTAACACGCATCTCGTCTGGCTGTATTCCTGTGCTGCCCTGCTTGCGATTAACTAAACTAATAGTGACCGGCGGTTGAAACGGGCTGCGTAATGATGCTGCCATATAAGTAAAGGGCTCATATATAACGTCCTTGGGCATCAGTTCAATGGTGCCTTTAGGTCGCGATCGCACCTCATCCATAAAGGTTTCTAAATCTGTGAAGCCACTTTTGGAGTCGCAACCCAGCAAACTCAAGACAAACGTCCCTGCCAGGAGATAAAGTGAACGTTTCATTTGCTCACTCCCTGATCATTATAACGATAGGTTTTCACCAGAATATCCATGGCTAATTTTGAGCTACTACCTGCAACTACTGGCTTAATAGAAAAATCATGCGAGGTTACAATACGTGGCATGCCAGCAATCGCACTGACAAAGGTTGCTAAATCATGGTAATTACCCAAGACCTTTATCTGGATCGGCAACTCAATATAAAAAGGCCGAGTAGTCTCAGCTAAGAGTTTTATTTCTTCAAACTCCAAACCAGAATTTAGTCCGGCACTGGTAATATCTTCCAATAAACCCGGCACTTCAGTATCACTGGGCAGCTGCCGTAATAAAACCTCAAACGAAGCCTCCATCAGCCGCATTTGCTGTTTATATTCTTCAAGATTAGCAGCTTGTTTGACCTTGACTGAAAACTGCTGCTTAAGGGTAGTTTCTTGAGCTCGATTGCGATCAAGCTCAGCTTGTATATCAGTCAACTGTATAAAATAACCTAGGACTAGCACCGCAACAAACGCAATAACGCAGGCCAATATACGAACAGCTACAGGCCATGCGCCAATATTATTAATATCGAGCTCAGAAAAATCGATCTTGCTTAAGTTTTTAAAGGAGTCGAGTACATTCATGGTTGGACTCCTGGCTGAGCACTATCTTTGGGCGCGGTTTGCAGTACAGTCAGCTTAAAAGTACTGACTTGTTCAGACTTGTCAGCACTCACAGCTTTCACTTCAATTAAGCTCGGAGCCGCAAGCCAATCCGAAGCGTCTTGGTTGCGCATTAAGCTGGAAATCAAGTTATTCGATTCGGCAGCACCTTCAATAAAAATAGACCGACCTTGCATTTTCAAATCAGTAAAGTAGACACCTTCTGGCAATGTGCGCACTAACTGATCAAAGACACGCGCGGCAATGGGTCTATTCGCTTGCAAGTCCTGAATAATTTTCATCCGCTCAACCAGTTGCTGACGACGGGTTTTTAATTCGCTAATTTCTTTAATACGCGAATCTAAAACAGTGTTTTCTTGCAAGACATAGGCATTGCGTGCATTTTGCTGAGTGACTTTAGCCTTGAAATACTGATCTGCTAGAAAAATCACAGCAACCGCCAGAATACAAACGCCTGCTAAAATTATAAAAAATCGCTGTTTACGCTCTTCACGTAATTGTTCGCGCCAAGGCAGTAAGTTGATCCGAACCATCAGTCAAAACTCCTCATCGCCAATCCACAAGCAATCATTAAAGAAGGCGCAGCACTCGCTAGCGCTCCAGCACTGACTTTATTACTTAAGCTCATATTTGCAAACGGGTTAGCAACGAAGGTTGGCGTCTCAATATTGCGCTGTACCAGCAGATCAAGCCCAGTAATCGAGGCGGTACCACCGGCCAATATAATATAATCAACAGAACTATACTGCCCTGCAGCAAAGAAAAACTGTAAAGATCGTGAGATTTGTTGAACCAAGGCTTCTTTAAATGGTTTTAAAACTTCGCTTTCGTAATCATCTGGCAAACCACCCTGCTGCTTCGCCACATCAGCCTCTTCTGCAGACAATCCATAACGCTGCTGAATTTCTTCAGTCAACTGCTTACCACCAAAAGCCTGTCCGCGTGTATAAATAGTCTGGCCACTGTGTAAAACACTTAAAGTCATAGAGGTTAAACCAATATCCACAATAGCCACGGTCAGACCATCAGCACCGGCTCCAAGCTGGTCAGCCAGCAAACTATAAGCACGCTCTAATGCATAGACCTCAATATCAACCACTGTGGCAGTTAAGCCCGCTAAAGCAAGCGCGGCTTCACGCACTTCAATATTCTCCTTACGGCACGCGGCAAGTAATACACTGACTCGCTCATGACTGCGGGGTGCAGGGCCTAGCACTGAAAAATCAATGGCCACTTCATCCAGCGGGTAAGGTATGTACTGATCGGCTTCTATTTTCAGCTGATTTTCTAACTCATCGTCAGAAAGCCCAGCATCCATTTCAATCGTTTTAGTAATAACAGCTGATCCAGCCACAGCGACAGCAACCTGTTTAACACTAGTACCCGCTTTGGCAACCAATTTAGCAATCGCTTGTCCTACAACCTCAAGCTCCACAATGTTTTTTTCTAACATTGCATTTGCAGGTAGCGGCTCAACAGCGTATGCCTCTACTTTATAACGGCTACCTGAGCGACTCAGCTCAATAAGCTTGACTGAAGTCGAGCTTATATCAATCCCTAGAAGCGCATTCGCTTTATGTTTAAAGAGGCTCAACACCATTGTATTCCTATCAGCATCCGTCATTTATGCACGGTTAATTTTTTTTGCATATCTACAAAGCATGTAACCCGAAAGCGCAAATAGCTTCTCATGGTTAAAAACGCTTATAATATGCCTTGTTTTATTATATGACGCTGCCATCTTCATACCCTATAATTTTATTCGGGAATCCAATAGCCTTGATGCACTTGCTGAAATTCCTTCTTGCGACCTTCGCCGCCATCGTTTTCGGACTTACTCTCAGTCTTAGCGGTGCATTCTTGTACCTTAGCCCAAATCTACCATCAGTCGAATCGTTACGTAGCATAGAGCTACAAATTCCGCTGCGTATTTATAGCAGTGACGAGAAACTTATTGCTGAATTCGGAGAAATGCGACGCTCTCCAATTTCATTCGAGCAGATTCCTAAAAACTTTATCCATGCGCTACTCGCAGCAGAAGATGATAACTTTGCTAGTCACCATGGCGTCGACCCTGGCAGCTTACTGCGTGCAGCCGCACAAATTGTCAAATCCGGTCGTATTCAAACCGGTGGCAGTACTATTACCATGCAAGTTGCAAAAAACTACTTCTTATCCAGTGAACGCAGCTTCTCACGTAAAGCCAATGAAATCTTATTAGCCTTACAAATTGAGCGCGAACTCACTAAAGATGAGATTCTAGAGCTTTATATCAATAAAATATACCTTGGCAACCGTGCTTACGGTATTGAAGCCGCTTCACAGGTGTATTACGGCAAATCGATTGGCGAAATCAGCTTAGCAGAAATGGCTATGATTGCCGGATTACCCAAAGCTCCCTCACGCTTTAACCCGATTGCTAACCCAGACCGCAGCATGGAACGTCGCAACTGGATTCTGGGCCGTATGCTCAAGCTAGGACGTATTTCTGAAGAAGAACATCAGCAAGCCGTTGCCGAACCTTTAACCGCACGCTTGCATATTACCGCACCCGATTTAAACGCACCCTATATTGCAGAAATGGCGCGTGCAGAAATGGTCGGTCGCTTTGGTGGGCAAGCCTATACCGATGGCTATAGCGTTACCACGACTGTTCCTTCTGATCTACAGACACAAGCCAGCCAAGCAGTACAAGACGGTCTGGTTGCCTACGATCAGCGCCACGGCTATCGCAAGCCTGAGCTTTCCGCTCTACCCAAAAGTCAATGGCGTGAAACCTTAGCCAAAACGCGCACAATCACTCAATTCTTACCCGCTATCGTGACCCAAGTGGATGCTGAAGGGATTCGCGTTTTGTTAGCTAACGGCGAACAAGAACCTGTGGCATGGCAAAGTATGCGCTGGGCACGGCCGTTTATTAATAACCGCAGTATGGGCCCTGCCCCTAGAAAAGCTGCAGATATTGTCCAAGTGGGCGATCTGGTGCGTGTACGCCGTCAAGCGGATAATTCACTGAGCTTTTCACAAATACCCAAAGCCCAAGCAGCACTGGTCTCGTTAGACCCTAATAGCGGCGCTATTCGAGCTCTGATTGGTGGCCTCTCTTTCGAGCAAAGTAACTACAATCGCGCAGTACAAGCCAAGCGCCAACCGGGCTCAAGCTTTAAGCCATTTGTCTATAGTGCCGCTCTCGACGCTGGCTATACCGCAGCCACTATTGTGAACGATGAGCTACTCGAAGTGTTTGAGCCGGGTATGAAAGAAGTCTGGCGTCCTAAAAATGACACCAACACGTTCTTAGGACCGATCAGAGTGCGCGAAGGCTTATATAGATCACGCAATATTGTCTCGATCCGCATCTTGCAAGATATAGGCATGCAGTATGCGCATCAATACATCAGTAAATTTGGCTTTAATACGGACGACTTACCTCGCAACTTATCTTTAGCACTGGGTACTGCAACCCTGACCCCATTAGAAATCACCACGGGCTGGAGTGTATTTGCCAACGGTGGCTACAAGGTTGATCCGTATTTACTGGAGCGCATTGAAAACCGTGACGGTCAAACTATTTTCCTAGCCAATCCAGCTGTTACACCTGCAGGCAAGCAGATCGATCAGTCCGCTGACGTTGAGTTCTTTGGACCATTACTGAGTGATAACGAGTCTGAGCCACAGTTGCAAGCAGAGCGCATTATTGATGAGCGCACTGCTTATATCATGAACAGTATGCTCAAAGATGTGATTACCCGAGGTACTGGACGCCGCGCGCTCAGCCTCAACCGCAGTGATATCGCCGGTAAAACAGGTACCACTAACGAATCCAAGGACAGCTGGTTTGCTGGCTACAATACGGATGTCGTGACTACAGTCTGGGCAGGTTTTGACCAGCCAGAAAGTTTAGGTCGTAACGAATATGGTGGCACTATTGCGTTACCGATCTGGATTGACTATATGGCTTATGCATTAAAGGATAAGCCCGTGCGGACGATAAAAGAGCCTGCAGGCATGATGACCTTACGTATTGATCCTGTGACAGGACGCATTGCACGCCCAGGCACCCCTGACGCCTATTTTGAGCTGTTCAAAAGCGAAGATGCGCCACCGACAATGGACGAGTTCGAGAACAGCTGGGACATGCCTTCTAGCCGATATTCTGAACAGCAAGAAATAGCACCTATCGACCTATTCTAAGGTGAGAACAGCTTAATTAACATATATTACAGTCAATAAAAAACCCGCATCAGCGGGTTTTTTATTGACTGTTTAACCTTAACCGTTAAACACATCATCCACTGAAGTCAGCGGGTAATGCTTAGGATACGGAAGTGTAGCAACACCTGTCTCAATCGCAGCTTTAGCAACAGCATCAGGCACTAAAGTAATAAGACGTGGGTCCATTGGCTTAGGAATAATATATTCTCGGCCAAACTCAAGGCAATCGATACCGTAAGCATCACACACTGCGTTAGATACGGGTAGCTTAGTTAGATCACGTAAAGCATGCACAGCAGCAATCTTCATTTCTTCATTAATACGTGTTGCACGCACATCCAGCGCACCACGGAAAATAAAGGGGAAACCTAAGATATTATTCACTTGGTTAGGGTAGTCAGAACGACCCGTCGCCATAATCACATCTGGACGTGTTTCACGTGCCAGCTTAGGATCAATCTCAGGGTCTGGGTTCGAGCAAGCAAACACAATAGGATCTTTAGCCATACGCAATAAGTTTTCAGGACTGAGTAAATTCGGACCTGACAAACCAACAAATGCATCTGCACCTTCCATTGCATCTGCTAAGGTGCGGTGGCTGGTCTCATGAGCAAAAACAGCTTTGTACTGGTTTAGATCATCACGACCTGAGTGAATCACACCTTTACGGTCAACCATAAAGATATTTTCAACTTTAGCACCCAAGCTGATTAACAGCTTCATGCATGCCGTTGCTGCAGCACCAGCACCAAGGCAGACAATATGTGCCTCTTCAAGTGTCTTACCAGCAATTTCCAGAGCATTTATCATACCGGCTGCAGTTACAATTGCCGTACCGTGTTGGTCATCATGGAATACTGGAATATCGCACTGCTCAATTAACGCACGCTCAATCTCAAAGCACTCAGGTGCTTTAATATCTTCGAGGTTAATACCACCGAATGTAATAGAGATACGCTTAACTGTATCAATAAAGGCCTGTGGGCTTTCTGCATCGACTTCGATATCAAATACATCAATACCAGCAAAACGCTTAAATAGTACGCCTTTACCTTCCATAACAGGCTTAGACGCTAAAGGCCCAAGATTACCCAAACCTAAAATTGCCGTACCGTCTGAAATCACAGCGACGAGGTTACCTTTACCTGTGTACTTGTAAGCAAGTTCTGGATCACGAGCGATCTCGCGTACGGGCTCGGCGACACCAGGGCTGTAAGCAAGCGCTAGATCACGTGCGGTTGCAGTAGGTTTTGTGAGCTCAACACTTAGTTTTCCCGGACGTGGGGAAGCATGGTATTCGAGAGCGGCTGTTTTTAGATCAGACATAATGGGCAATTTCCGCTTGACTATAGAATGAATTTGACAATAACCGAGCATACTCAAGATCGACAATCCTCACAAGTGTATCTCGCGTTGTATCGATGCAAAACGATGAATCTCTTGGGCTTTTACTGCTTATTGCAACTCAAGCATACTCGGATAACTCACAGTTAGACGCCATTTGGCATATTTCTTCTGCTGAGCCTTACGCTCAGAGATCCAACCACGGGCCTGTACATCACGCCCTACTAAGGATTCAAGCGGCTGAAACTGACTGAAATACTGCAAAGCATCACTGGGAATATTAATCACCACCGAATGCCCAAGATCCAGCCAGACACCACCCTTGTTGCGCTGCACGCTTTGAATACGACCTTGCAATAAAGTAAAACCTGCAGCCTTGATTTGATTGGCTGGAATAAAACGAGCGTTTTTCCACAAGCCAACACCTTGACCGCGCGCCTTAGACTCTGCTTGGGCTAAGCAATGAGCCAAAGCCACATTAGGCGCAATCACCACATGGTAAGCCAAACCTTCAGCGATTAACTGCTCTTCCAAGCTGGCTCCGTGCTGACCATATAGATGCGCCAGTACTCGGCCATAGCGATCATGATTTTGCTCACCCACACTGACAGCGACTTTATTGCCATTGGCTTTAACCAACTCAGCTAAGCGCTGTTGAGCTTTGCGCGCATAAGGTTGTGTGGCACGCCCCCAACCACCCAACTCAGGCGTGTCGATACCAAGCAAACGTATACGGCGATCATCCTGCAGACGCAGAGTATCGCCATCAATCACATACTTGACAGAAAACTCAGCAACACTCGCTGGTGGCGGGCAAAAGGATGCAACTGCATAGGTTTGCGTAAATAGCAGGCAAAAAAAAGCGCCCATAAAGGACGCTTTTTTCAACATAACTACGACCGATTTTATAGAGGTCATTTATATGCTTATTATTTTGTTGCGCCGAAACCTGCAAAGCGTTGTTTAAAGCGATCGATACGACCACCTACATCAAGCACTTTTTGTTTGCCGGTATAAAACGGGTGACACTCGGAGCACACATCAATACTGATGTCTTTACCGATAGTAGAACGAGTCGTGATCACGTTACCGCAGCTGCAAGTAGCGTTGATTTCAACATAATTTGGATGAATATCGGCTTTCATGGTGTTTCCTCAACATAACCGTGCCGCCACCCAACACCATTGTCGAGTACCGCACGAAAACAGGGTGTGAATAATACCAGAGCATACACCTGTTGCAACAGTGTTTTAGCAAAAGATGCCCAACGGCATATTTTCAGTAATGACTGAGCTCATCATATTTAAATAACGCCGCTTTCGCACTTCTGCTCTCTTTTCGTCATACTATTAGCCTACACCCTGTTACACAACCCCGATTTTGCGGGATGAGGAGCTACTGTGAGCATCAATACTGCCAACCGTGTTTTCCCAGCCACACGACTACGTCGCAACCGCCGTGATGACTTTTCACGTCGTTTAGTGCGCGAAAATCAATTGAGCGTCGATGATCTAATTTATCCAGTCTTTGTACTTGACGGCACCAATCGCAGAGAAGCTGTTCCCTCAATGCCTGGTGTTGAACGCCTATCCATTGACCTACTACTGAAAGAAGCAGAAGCTTGGGTAGAGCTGGGCATTCCTGCGCTCGCACTGTTCCCAGTGACGCCAGTAGACAAGAAATCATTGGATGCTGCTGAAGCATGGAACCCTGATGCTATCGCTCAGCGCGCCATTCGTGCGCTGCGCGAGCGTTTCCCAGACTTAGGCATCATCAGTGATGTCGCTCTTGATCCCTTCACCACTCACGGTCAAGACGGCATCCTAGACGATGACAACTACGTCATGAACGAAGAGACCGTTGATGCACTGGTGCGTCAAGCGCTCTCACATGCCGATGCCGGCGCACAAATTGTTGCCCCTTCCGACATGATGGATGGCCGCATTCTAGCGATGCGTGAAGCCTTAGAGATGGCAGGACACACCAACGTACGCATCATGGCTTACTCGGCTAAATATGCCAGTGCCTACTACGGCCCCTTCCGTGATGCTGTCGGTTCTGCAGCGAACTTAGGCACAGCAAATAAGTCCACCTACCAAATGGATCCCGCCAACAGCAATGAAGCCCTGCACGAAGTCGCCACCGACCTTGCTGAAGGTGCTGATATGGTGATGGTTAAGCCGGGTATGCCGTACTTGGATATTGTTCAGCGCGTTAAAGACGAATTTAAAGCGCCCACCTTTGCTTACCAAGTCAGCGGCGAATATGCGATGCATATGGCTGCAATTCAAAATGGCTGGCTGAGCGACGCAGTGATTATGGAATCCTTAGTGGCATTTAAACGTGCCGGTGCAGACGGTATTCTGACTTACTTCGCCGTACACGCTGCAAAACAACTGAAACAAGGCGCTTAATTTATAACGGAGAGTCTATGAGCAACGCAGGACCGATTCAGCCAGCAGCTATTGCTAAGCATACAACCGAGGTCGCTGATGCGGCCACGGTTGCATCTAATACGCTAACCACAGATGAGTCCTGCGCTGCCATAGCGCCGATTACCAATCTCGATGACAGCAGCTTGTATATTCATCGTGAATTATCACAACTGCAATTTAATATTCGCGTTTTAGAACAAGCGCTGGATGAAGCTACGCCGCTGTTAGAGCGCCTTAAATTTCTACTAATTTTCTCTAGCAATCTCGATGAGTTTTTTGAAATTCGCGTCGCTGGACTGAAAGAACAAATCACCTTTGCTCGCGAACAAGCTGATGCTGATGGCTTACAGCCACACCAAGCCTTAGCACGTATCTCAGACTTAGTTCACGAACAAGTTGATCGCCAATACCAAATTCTCAACGATATTTTGCTGCCCGAACTGGCCAAACAAGATATACGCTTTATTCGCCGACGCAAATGGACCAGCGCGATCAAAATCTGGGGCAAAGAATACTTTGATGCAGAAATAGCACCTATTATTACTCCAATCGGTCTTGATCCAACTCACCCTTTCCCGCTGCTGGTCAATAAAAGTCTAAACTTTATTGTCGAGCTGGAAGGTGTGGATGCTTTTGGTCGCGACTCAGGTTTGGCGATTTTACCCGCACCACGTTTACTACCACGGGTGATTCAAGTCCCCGAAGATGTCGGTGGACCTGGGGTTAACTATGTTTTTTTATCCTCAATGATTCATGCGCATGCCGATGATCTCTTTAATGGCATGAGTGTTAAAGGCTGCTATCAGTTTAGATTGACGCGTAACGCTGATTTATCAGTGGATGCCGAGGGTGTTGAAGACTTAGCCCGTGCGCTGCGCGGTGAACTCTATTCACGCCGCTTTGGTGATGCCGTACGCCTTGAAGTAGCGGACACCTGCCCTGCGCACTTAATGGACTTTTTACTCAACAAATTTGGCTTATCCCCAGCCGAACTCTATCAAGTCAATGGACCAGTCAACTTAACGCGCTTATTTAGTGTGACCAGCCTTGAAAGCCACCCGCATTTGCAGTTTCCGCCTTTTACCCCATCGATCCCCAAGGCTCTGCAAAACAGCGAACATATTTTCCAAGCTATTAGCAAACACGATATTTTGCTCTACCACCCGTTTCAATCTTTTACACCGGTGATCGATTTATTACGTCGCGCAGCCAAAGACCCCAACGTAGTGGCGATTAAGCAAACCCTGTACCGTGCTGGGGCCAACTCTGAGATCGTCGATGCGCTGGTGGATGCGGCCCGTAGCGGTAAAGAAGTCACAGTAGTGATTGAACTGCGCGCACGCTTTGATGAAGAGTCCAATCTGGCCTTAGCCAGCCGCTTACAAGCAGCAGGAGCGGTAGTGATCTACGGTGTGGTGGACTTTAAAACCCATGCCAAAATCGTCTCGATCTTACGCCGCGAAAACGGTAACTTCGTCCGTTATGCCCATTTAGGCACAGGTAATTACCATGCGGGCAATGCGCGTTTATATACCGATTACAGCTTACTGACGGCCGACCCCGAGCTCTGCGAAGACGTGTCTAAGTTGTTTAATCAACTGATTGGTATGGGTAAAACCTTACCGATGAAAAAGCTATTTCATGCGCCTTTCACTCTACGTAAAACCTTACTGGAGTTAATCGCCCGCGAAGCCAGCCAGGCCAGCGCAGGCCAAGACGCGCGAATTATTATTAAAGTGAATGCACTGACCGATGCACGCATGATTAAGGCGCTCTACAAAGCCAGTCAGGCGGGCGTAAAAATCGATCTGATTGTGCGCGGTATGTGCTGCTTACGCCCAGGTATCCCTGGCGTTTCACACAATATTCAAGTGCGTTCAATTATTGGCCAACTGCTGGAACACAGCCGCGTATTTTACTTTCTGAACAGTGCCGGTGATGAACAGTTATTACTCTCCAGTGCCGATTGGATGGAGCGTAATCTCGATAAACGTATCGAAACCTGCTTTCCGCTGGAAAGTAAAAAGATGATTACGCGAGTGAAAAAAGAACTGCACACTTATCTGAGTGATAACACTCATGCATGGCTGCTGCAAAGTGATGGCAGCTATCAGCATTTACAACCCGATGACGCAGAAAGCGCCACTAATGCACAAGCATTACTGTTAGAAAAACTCAGCATTCCGCTGATTGATGCACCTTAACTCTTTTATTGAACACATCAGCAACGCATAAAAAAGGCAGACGCTTGAAAGCATCTGCCTTTTTTATTGCACATCGATAAACTTAAGCAAAGGCGTATCCGCGTGGAGATACGCCGATGACCTGAGCTTATTTCAGTAGCATGGTGCCGTTCTTAGCAAGATTGGTGTGCCATGAGAACGCTTTTTCCAAGATATGCGGAGTTTGACCACCACGTACTTTAGCTTCTGCTAAGTAATCACGTGCTTGTTGTTTGTAGTCTGGGTGCATACAGTTTTCGATAATCAGTTCTGCTGCTTGCGTTGGCGCTAAGCCACGAATATCAGCATAACCTTGCTCAGTGATCAGTACATCAACGTCATGGTTGGCGTGGTCAACGTGAGCAACAAATGGCACGATTGCTGAGATGTTGCCACCTTTAGCAGTCGACTGAGTTACGAAAATAGTGATACGTGCGTTACGCGCGAAGTCACCTGAACCACCGATACCGTTCATCATGTGCGTGCCGCCAACGTGCGTTGAGTTCACGTTACCGTAGATATCAGCTTCTAACGCAGTGTTAAAAGAGATGATACCTAAACGGCGAATCACTTCAGGGTGGTTAGAAATTTCTTGTGGGCGGAAAACGATTTTATCTTTGTACTTAGCAAGGTCGGTACCTAATGTTGCTACACGCTTTGCAGACAGCGACAGTGCAGTACCTGCCGCGAACTTCACAACACCCGCATCGATCAAGTCAAATACGCCGTCTTGCAGTACTTCAGAAGCAACAGTAATGTCTTTAAAACCTGAAGTTTTCATTCCATTGAGTACAGCGTTCGCCACTGAACCCACACCGGACTGAATCGGTGCAAGGCTTTCGGTTAAGCGACCCAATTTAACTTCTTCACCTAAGAAGGCGAGCAAGTTGTTAGCAATTTGCTGAGTTTCTTCGTTTGGCTCGAACAATGGTGATGGAATATCAGCTTCGTTAGAAATAATGATACCGCGAATTTTCGCAGGATCAACTTTCATACCCGGCGTACCAATACGCTTGCTGACTTCAAACACTGGAATCGCTTCGCGCGTATTTTCACCCGCTGGTTCTGGGATGTAAATATCGTGCATACCTTCGTATTCAGACGGTGCGCTGGTATTAAGCTCAATGATCACATGCTTAGCAGTTTGCAAGAAGATCGGTGAGTTACCCACAGAACCAGTTGGGATAATATCGCCATCTTCAGTGATTGCTGCAGCTTCAATAATTGCGTAATCAATCGCTGGGTAAGTACCCTGACGAATAGACTCAGCCATATGAGACAAGTGCTGATCAATATAGAAAATTTCGCCAGCGTTAATTTTTTTACGCTGAACAGCGTTACCTTGATAAGGAGCACGCAAGTTGATGATGTCTGCTTCGGCCATTGATTGGTCAGCAGCTGGGCCCATGGATGCGCCAGTAAACAAGTTAACTTTAAACTTTTCGTTTTTACCGCGTTCTGCTAAGGCTTTAGGGAACAGTTTTGGCTCACCAAACAAAGTGAAACCGCTCATACCTAAAGTCATGCCATCTTCAATCCAAGTGGCTGCTTCTTCTGCTGTAACGACTTTATCTAAAAACGCTTTATTACGAATAAACTTACTTAAATCAGTGCTCATGCAACCACCTTTAAAGAGTTGTTATTTTGAATAATATGTCTGCTGAAAGACTTGATTATATAGACTTTTCTACGCATTAACTCAAGCATTCACCGCACTTGATAGCACAGCAGAGACTTTGACTACTTTATAGTATTCTATGCCTATAAGATTTTTTAGCAGCTATACCAAGGTCGATTCTAACAGGACTTTTAACGATTCAACCCAGATCGCATCTGCGTAAGCAAATACCTTACAACAACCTCAAAAAACATGCACAACAAACCGCTCGAAGGTGGCTTTAGAATTCATCAAGCCACCCATAGAGCGACCTAACCGGGGTGACCGTCGGCACGTGCGCGCAGCAACATCGGCGCATACCCCCAAAGATAAACAGCAAAACTCAAGCCCCAACACACTGCTGCGACCCATAAACCGGGGAAGTAAGCCCAATCAACCCAAAACACTCGAGCCAATGCACCGCAGTTAAATAAAGCAAAGGCCCATACAATCGACTGAGGTGGCTGCAGTGGCCGTCCTGTATGGCCCAATGTCACTCGCGCAATCATCGCAAGAATCAAACCACCCATCGCACCGACAGTCAGGGCGTGCACCGCCAGACTCATATTATTCAATAGCGCAAAGTGCCAACAAGCCATGGCAAAACACGCAGCGGCCAGCCAGGCATAGGCCACATGCAAAGACCAGAGCAAAGGTACACGCCAGATACCAACGTCATACCAGCGCAGCAAACGAACCAAGTGCCCAACACCCAGCGCGGCAAACGCCACACCAACCAGCATCTGCGACTGCATCGCCCAGCCTTGCATTAACGTTATGGAGACCAGTGCTGTGCCAATCAAGAGTGCCCAATCAAGTTTTGGCCATGGCTTCACAGCTTCTTTACGTAACAGCCCGCGCTGAGTAAAAAACGGAATTACACGTCCACCAATCATGCTCATAATCGCTGCAACAAACCACAGGCCGCCAATAGTAGCCTGACGTTGCAAGGCATCATTCCCTGTCGCCACACCATACAAAGTCACCGCATTCGCGGTAGCCAACAGCAGTAACATCACCACCAAAGGATAGTTACGTACCTGCCGCACTGGCCAAACGCTACGCGCCATTTGCGCAGCCACCAAAGGTAAAAACAAAGCATCCAACACCACCACACACCAGATTGGCGCTCCAACCAGCCATGCCACGCGTGCTGCAAGCCATAAGGCGGTCAATGCCATCAGCGGCCGACCTGACAGGCCTGGAACACCGGTCCAGGCCTGTACTGCAGTCAATAAAAACCCAGCAATAATCGCGCTAGCAAAACCAAACAACAATTCATGACGATGCCAAGCTAACCAGCCTCCAGTGGGCTGCCATTCTATAAACCAGCCGTTTAATGCCATAATCCACACAGGAATCGCCAGCATAGCCAAGGCACTACCGAGCAAGAAAAAAGGCCGAAAACCTAAGCGAAATAAAGGCACTATCGCCAATGCCTGACGGCGGTCAATGACATTCATAATGATTCTCCAAGCCCAATACGCAGTGATATACGCTGCTGTAGCATATAGTTTTCTTTATTGCTGACAGCATAGACCGGTTAAGCGTCATAGTAGCTAGACTAAAATCAAGAATAGAAAATATAGAGGCACAAAAAAACCGCCGAGTAGATGATCTACAGGGCGGCTTTATTAAATCGGCTCAGCTATTAATTCAAACCTTGAATATAGCTTGATAATGCCTTGATATCTTTGTTGCTCAGCTTTCCAGCGATTGTGCGCATAATCATTGCGTCACCATCATTATTGCGGATGCCTTCACGGAACTCAGTCAACTGCTTAGCAGTATACTCAGCATGCTGCCCACTTAATTTTGGGAAGATCGCTAAATCAAGACCCGCACCATTAGGTGAGTGGCAACCGATGCAAGCGGGTAAGCCTTCAGCCATTTTACCACCTTGGAACAGCTGCTCACCACGTTCAACCAACTCAGGATCAGCCGCACTGGTCGTGCCTTTCTGGCTTGAGTACCATGCAGCAATATCTTTTAAATCTTGGTCAGTCATCGCATCTAACATGCCCGTCATTTCTATAACTGGACGATCATTAGATTTAATCTCCTGCATTTGCTTGAGCAAATAACGCTCACCTTGACCTGCAAGTTTTGGGAAATTAGGTAACATGCTATTACCATCAGCATTGTGACATGCAGAACATGTCGCAATTTTACCTTGACCTGCAGCAGCATCGCCTGCGGCATGGGCTAAACCACTGATGCCCAAGGTCAACAACAGACTTACAACTAGTTTGTTCATCAGCTCTTCCAACTACGGCTAAAAGTATTTTTACCGGACCGACCTCGTCATTCAAATGATCGGATCAATCACAGCGTTTATAAATTACGAGAAGATTACCACAAATTGTTACGCAGACAACCTTTTACCAATAGATCGAACGCAATGCGCACATACAATCTGAAGCATTATATACTGCTCAGACTAAAACAGACACGAACCTCTTGCAGCACTTTTTACTTGGATAACTTATGCAGCCTAAAAACCCCATTATCGGCCTGTGCCAACAAGCCAGCTTTCTCACCAGCGCGGCCCGTGTTGAGCAGTGTCCTATAGATGAAGGCTACGAAGTCGCCTTTGCAGGTCGCTCCAACGCAGGTAAATCCAGCGCACTCAACACTCTAACCCGTGCCAGCTTAGCGCGCACCTCAAAAACTCCGGGCCGCACGCAGTTGCTGAACTTCTTTAGTCTAGATGAAGAACGTCGTTTGGTTGACCTGCCCGGTTACGGCTACGCAAAAGTGCCGATCCCACTGAAACTGCACTGGCAGCGTCACCTAGAAGCCTACTTTGCTAGCCGCAACAGTCTTATGGGCTTGGTGCTGATGATGGATATCCGCCATCCACTGACACCCTTTGACTGCTTAATGCTGGACTGGGCAGCGGCAAACCAAATGCCCATGCATATTTTGTTAACTAAAGCCGACAAAATGACCTTCGGTGCAGGTAAAACAGCCTTACTAAAAACCCAAAAAGATATTCAGCAAAAATGGGGCAACACTGCAACCATACAACTGTTCTCATCCACTAAACGCATTGGCATTGAAGAAGCACAGTATGTCTTAGCCAACTGGCTGCAGTTGATAGAGCCGACCGACGGCGATGACTTTGATGATGAAGACGGCGACACACTAGAAGAGTAACCTGTCCTCTCAGCGCCGGCCTGCCGCATCATAAGCAGTACGGCGCTGATATCAACTGCACTTGAATACGCTTCTAAAAACTACGCCCCAAGTTTAAATACAACGCACTCTCCGAATTATCATTGACACCATAACTAAAGTTCAACGGTCCCAAAGGCGTATCCACAGCAATAAACACACTCATTGCACTGATATAACCACTGTCCAACTCATTGGCCTGATTCCACACTCGCCCACGCTCCAAGGACATCCCAGCATAGACCGGCAAACCCAATGAAAAATTCTTAACTGGCGTTAACTGACGGTAATAAATCAGCCGGCCAATACTGACGTTTTGCCCTGCTAAAGCATTCTCACGGTAACCCGACAGCCTTTGCGCACCACCGATTTGATAGCTGGAGGTCACAACTTCATTTGCATCCAAAGTTCGCGCATAACGCCCGCCTAGAATCCACGTATTAGCCCCCCAGTTAAAGGGTTTATTAATCTCAACCAACCACTGGCGGTAACGTTCATCCGAGCCCAGCTCAGTTGCATGCTTCCATGCCGACATCCGCAACTCTTCCCCCCTGCTGGGGAAATTCACGTTATCTAAACTATCAAACGCATATTCAAGCTTGTAATAACCCTCTTTAAAACTAAAGTCCGGTAAATCACGATCACCAATACGCACATCGGCATTACCCCAACCTGAGCCTAGGCCAAAACGCAGTTCAGCATTGGTCGCAATTTGCCGACCTAAATTAAAACCATAGCGCACACGCTGTAGGCGGTACTCGGCAATTGGATCATTGTCCTCAACAAATTTAATATTGCGCACTTCAGCATGCAGCCAAGGCGAGACAAAGTAGCGCGAACCAATATCCAGCGGTTGATAAAATTCAGTGTACAGTTCTTGGTTATCACCCAGCTGCACACGACTGAGCCACTCCGCACCTAAACGGTTAATACCATTCATGCGAAAACTTGCGCCGATATTAAAGACACTGTCTCCGCGCAAATCATCTGATAAATTCAAACCTAAACGTAAGTAATCAGTGCCTGTGCCCTTATCGGTAGCATTGATGACTAAGGCATTACCGCCTTTTTCCGGCTGTAAGCGGTACTCAACTCGATCAAAATATTCC
>DASRNZ010000097.1:0-13129 GCA_035647155.1 Thiopseudomonas sp. | reverse complement strand
ACCCAGCAATAAAGCCAGATTCCAGCTGGCCTGTCGGCTGCGTAATAAAGTGCGTAGACGAATGGGTTTTAGCATGATGGCTGCTCCTGTGCAGATTGCAGAGCATGTAAGTCAATATGACGATCCAGCCATTGCAGGCCTTGCCATTGGTGGCTGACCAAAATCAAAGTTTTGCCTAGGCTGAGTTTTTCCAGCAGCGCATGAATGGTGGCACTGGTGTCGGGATCAAGGTGAGCTGTGGGTTCATCCAGTAACCAGACATGTGCGTCACGCAGTAAGAGTTGTGCAATCGCCAAACGACTCAGTTGACCGCCGGATAAACCTAAACCGCGCTCACCCAAGGGCGTATTTAACCCCTGTGGTAGTTTCTCAACTAAAGGCAGTAAATCCACATCGCGCAATACATCTAACAGTTGTTGATCATTAGCGCTGGGCTGAGCGAGGCGCAAGTTGTCGGCCAAACTGCCGCGTTTAAAGTTAGGCTGTTGCGATAAATAACCAAGTTGGCGATGCCAGTCGCTGCGCAATACATCTAACAGTGACTTCTGATTGACTTCAATGCGCCCTGAATATTCTATAAAACCCAACAAAGCTAATAGTAGACTGGATTTTCCGCTACCACTTTCACCATGCAAGCCCACGCGCTCACCGGCAGCAATCTGCAAATCAATACTCGGTAGACGTATACGTTTATTTTGCGCGGTAATACTCACTTGCTTTAACGAGAGTGTTGGTGCTGTATCCAGCTGTAAGGGCTGCTGACCGGGGTGCTGCCATGTATGTTGTTCTAACAAAGGTAATAATTCTTCAATAGCACCTTCAGCTTCTGCTTTAGCGTGATAGTCAGTACCCAGTTGACGCAAGGGCGCATAGAATTCAGGCGCTAATAGCAAAATAAAGAGTGCGCCAACATAAGGTACAGGGACCACACCTTTTGACCAGGGTATAACACCCAGCAAACCTAAGCCTAAGTAGACCGCCACTAAAGCAATGGCCAAGGATGAGAATAACTCCAATATAGCGCCGGATAAAAAAGCTAAGCGCAGAACTTTCATGGTGGTATCGCGGTACTTTGAGGCTGAGCTGTCAACATCATGCTGAGCTTGTGCGGTGGCTTTAAGATGTTGCAAAGTGGGCATGCCGCGTACCCAGTCCAAAAAGCGACTGCTGAGTTGGCTCATGGCGGCCATCTGCTGCTGGCTGCTGCGACTAGCAGCACCACCGACGAGAATCATAAACAGCGGCACTAAAGGTGCAGTTAACAGCATTAAAACAGCGGCCAGCGTACTGTAAAAGAAAGCGGCAATACTGATCATGATTGGAATAATCAGTACCAGATAAAGTTGCACATAGTAGCGGCTGATATAGCCATCCAAGGCATCCACTTGCTCTAATAACTGAGTACTCAGTGCACCGTCAGCGCCTAGGGTTTGTCGCTCTGGACCGAGGCCAGCGAGCGTATCCAGTAAACGTTTGCGCAATGCTTTACGTGCATCAAGACTGGCTGCTTGCGATAAGCGCTCGCGGACATATTGTGCGGTTGGACGCAGAGTAAAGCACAAGGCTAAAGCAATCGCAGAACGCACATCAAAGACGGTACTTAAGTCAGCCCCTGTTTGTGAGTTCTCCAGCAGGCCGACAAACAGATGAGCCAATAACCAGCTTTGCCCAATAAAAAGAAGGCCACCAAGTACGGCTAAGGTTAAGGCTATATGTAAACGCTGAGCTTGCGGAGCAATAATCTGCTTGAGCTGTTTGCGTAATGTGCGTTTGAGCTGTTTTTCAGAGTTTTCTTGAGGGTTATCCACTGATTGAGCCATACCTATAAAAATGATCGCAGTGTTGCAGCTATATAAATATAAAGTGCTGCAAAGCATAAAAGTGTCTTAATAGTCGCACAGGAGCGTCACTCTACTGGTGCGACATGTTGTCCATTTACCGACTAAAAGTACGGAAAAAGTCCATTTAAGCCCGGTACTTATCATTATAAACGGCTATTTTAGCCGCATTTGAAAAATCGATAGTGTAAGATTCTGCAGCTAATGCAACTTTATAACATGTTTATTTTGTAGGCGGGCTTGATTTGTTGATGCATGCAGATGATAATCATTGCTATTAATGATGACCGCTTGAATTAAGGAACCCCTAGTTATGCAAGCAACAACTTTGCGCTCACTGCTTTTATGTTGTGTGGTGGTGAGTCCAGTGATCAGTGCTGCAACCGTAGAGCAAGCACTGAGCGAAAGTGAAAAACTCAGCCAAACCGCGCAAAGTTCTCAAAAACGCATTGAGCGTCTGGATGATGCCAGTCAAGCAATGCTGGAAGAATACAGCACTACCTTGGCGAAAGCCAAAGCGCTGGAAGGCTATAACGAACAGGTGAGCGAACTGATTGCCGCACAGCATCAAGAGTTGGTCAGCTATAACCAGCAATTGGATGAGCTGCAAGAAAGTGAAGCTGCGGTGATGCCACAGATGCGCCGAATGGTTGAAGTCTTGGCTGAGTTTATCAATGCCGATGTGCCGTTTTTACCACAAGAGCGCTCCGATCGTTTAGCCACACTGCAAGAGTTGATGCCGCGTGCTGATGTCAGCATGGCTGAAAAGTATCGTCGCATTCTTGAAGCCTACCAAATTGAAAGTGACTACGGTTACACCCTTGAAGCATGGCGTGGTGAATTAGGCGAGGGCGCCGCGCAGCGCAGTGTCGAGTTCTTACGCGTGGGTCGTACCATGCTGTATTACCAAACCCCCAATGGTCATGAAAGCGGTTATTGGAATACGCAAAGTCGTACGTGGCAGGAACTGGATAACAGCGTGCGTCGTCCGCTGCAAAAAGCCATTGCCATTGCTCGTCAGCAAAAAACGGCGGACTGGTTAGAACTGCCGATTAAAACCTTAGCGCTGGAGATGCAACCATGAAGCGGCTGTTATGGATAACTTGCGCTGCATTATTTAGCGTTTCAGTACAAGCCAACACTTTAACCCCAGATCAATTGCTGGAACGTATTCGCAGTGAAAAGGGCGTGGAAGAGCAGTTGATGCAAGAGCGTGAGCAGCACTTTTTAGAGTCGCGTAATCAACAAGCACAATTATTAGCTGAAGCAAAAAAAGCCTTATCTAAACAAGAATCACGTGCGGCAGCGTTAAAATCGACTTTTGCTGCCAATGAGCAAGAGTTAGCTGATCAAGAGCAAGTACTGAAGCAGCAAGTCGGTGAGATGGGTGAGTTGTTTGCTGTTGTACGGCAAAGCGCCGGTGATCTGGCCGGACAATGGCGCAGCAGCTTACTCAATGTGCAGTACCCTGAGCGTATTCAACAGCTTGAAGATTTATCTAAAGGCCGCGCTTTGCCTAATGCGACCCAAATTGAAGAGTTCTGGTTAACAGTCTTGGAAGATATGACCGCCACCGGTCGGGTTGAGCGTGTGGCCTTGCCGGTGATTGCTGCTGATGGTGAGCGCCAAATTCAGGATGTTTACCGTGTTGGGCCATTTTCTGCCTATACCACAGAGGCTTTTTTAACTTTTAGCGAAGGCGATAATGCGTTTCGTGCCTTGCCTAAGCAACCCTCAGGTCTGAGCCAAGTTAAACAGTGGGCAGGCAGTAGTGATGCCGCTGTGGTGCTTCCACTTGATCCAACCCGTGGTTCCTTGATTGAGCAACTGCAACGTAAACCATCGATTCTTGATCGCTTGCGTCAAGGTGGTTTAGTCGGCTGGGTGATTGTGGCACTGGGTATCTTTGGTTTCTTGTTAGCTGCATGGCGTTTGCTGGGTTTAATGACCGTATTGCGCAGCGTGCGTGTACAAATGCGTAATCTATCCACACCTACGCAAGATAACCCTCTGGGTCGCGTGCTCAGTGTATTAGGTCCTAACCCTAAGCTCACTGATTTAGAAACCTTAGAGCTCAAGCTCGATGAAGCAGTGATGCAAGAAGTACCGCAGCTGGAAAAAGGCCAAGGTTTGCTCAAGTTGCTGGCTGCAGTGGCTCCTTTATTAGGTTTGCTGGGTACGGTCACGGGCATGATTATTACTTTCCAAGCGATCACGCAAAGCGGCGGCGGTGACTCACGCTTAATGGCTGATGGTATTTCGCAAGCCTTGGTGACCACGGTTGAAGGTTTGGTGGTGGCGATTCCCTTGTTGTTCTTGCACAGCATTCTCAGTGCGCGCAGTAAGGGTGTAGTGCAGTTACTCGAGCAGCAGTGTGTCGGCTTATTAGCTCTGCATATGTCTGGAAACAAGCGCAGTGAGTAATTGGCAAAGCACTTGGTTTTGGCTGGTTGACAGCAGCCATGCCTTACTCGACCTGATGAGTGCTGGTGGCATAGTGATGTGGCTGCTGGCGGCTTTATGCGTGCTGTTTTGGACGCTGGTGTTGGAGCGCTTGTGGTACACCCATCGGCATTTTCCCACTTGGGCCAAAGAGCGCCGCAGTGCTTGGCAGTTGCTCACTCAAGATGCGGGCGCACAAGCTCACTGGCCGCATGCGGTACGGGCTGCATGGTTAGCCCAAGCCCGTGAGCAATTAATTACCCCACTGTCAGTGACGCGCACTTTAGTGGCGATGTTTCCACTCTTAGGTTTACTGGGCACAGTGACCGGCATGGTTGCAGTATTTGAAGTCTTAGCCATGAGCGGTAGCGGTAATCCTCGCGCGATGGCGGGCGGTGTTTGGCAAGCCACACTGCCGACTTTAGCCGGTATGGTGTTAGCCATTGGTGGTTTATTTAGTTTGGCCCGTTTAGAGCGTAATGCGCGACGTGCTATTGGGCAGTTGGCCGATCAACTGCGTCACGGATAAGGATTAGACGATGAGAATGCGGCGTTACAGTCAGCAAGCAGAAGAAGAGCCCGGTATTGATTTAACACCGATGTTGGATGTGGTGTTTATCATGCTGATTTTTTTTATTGTCACCAGTTCCTTTATTAAAGAGTCAGGCGTTGAGGTCAATCGTCCTCAAGCTGATAGCGCTAGCTCGCAAGAGAAAGGCAATATTTTAATTGCCGTCACTGCCGATGGCCAAGTCTGGCTGGATAAACAAGTGGTGGATGTACGCAGTGTGCGTGCCCATGTCGAGCGTATGCGCCAAGAGCAACCGGAAGGCGTAGTGGTGGTGCAAGCGGATCAGGATGCGCGTACAGGTTTAGTGGTGCAGGTGATGGACCAAGCTCGCTTGGCCGGCGTGCCTGATGTGGTGTTAGCCGCTTCGACGGAGTCGCGTTAATGCGTTGGCTGTGGTCTTTTCTTGCGGCAGTGGCAGTGGTGTTTGCCAGCTTTGTCTTAATGCTGGTGATGATTTTTCCACCGCAAAATAAAGTGGAAGAGCCGCCGCTGCAAATGGGGCACTTTACGCCTAAATTGCAGCAGAATTCCAGCGATCCCAGCCGTCAGCGCCAGCAGGTGCCAGAGCGGCCGGCTGAACCCCAGCTCGAAACACCGCCAGCGCAACAAGCGCCGCAGCCACCGACCACGCCGCACATGGCCAGCTTGGATTTAGTCGTACCGCAGCTTAGTAGCACTATCAGTATCTCGGCCGCTGCAGCGCCCAGCTTACAAGGCCTGAGCGCACAAGCGGTGATTCAGTCAGCGCCTGCTGCACCAGCGGCGGCCTCGGCTCCAGCGGCTTCGGCAGTACAAAGCGCACAATCTGCACCGAGCAACGATGCAGAAGTGATTCCGCTGAATGAAGTCTTGCCGGTCTATCCGGATAGTGCGCGGCGTCGTGGTATTGAAGGTTACGTGAAGCTGGCCTTTACTATTACCCCAGATGGCAAAGTTGAGAACGTACGCGTGGTGGAGTCTTCACCGAAAAACGTCTTTGACCGCGAAGCGCGCCGGGCCGCTGTACGCTGGCGTTTTGCACCACGCAGCGAAGGTGGCCGCGCTGTGGCGCGTGAGGCGGTGAAAACCTTGCAGTTTCGTTTAGAAAAGAGAGGGCGGTAAGATGCGTCTTTGGTTTCTAGCTATCGCTATCAGTACCGCCTTAGCAGCTCCGTTAGCCGCTGCACAAAGCATTGCGCCAGAGGTGTTTCGCGCATTACAAAGCTCACAAGCCGCACAGCAAGCCGGTAAATTTGCTGAGGCAGAGCAGGCACTGCAAGCCGTCAAACCTAAAGCGAATAGTTTAGAGCAGACATTAATTTGGCGTAGTCAGGGCTATCTTTTCTGGGTGCAAGGTAAAAACATGTCGGCCATTAAAGTGCTGACACAAGCCTTTAACAGTGGTCAACTGACTGACGAACAATTGACTGAAGACCGCCTCAATCTTGCCAAGCTCAACTTCGCCGCCAAAAACTATCAGCAAGCGCTGACCTACTTGCAAAAGTCTGCTCAGAGCAGTGAAGTCTTAGAAATGCAGATTCAAGCCTGGCAAGGGCTAGGGCGTTTAGATCAAGCTTTGCCGCTGGCTGAGCGTTACTTGAAAGGTAAAAAAACCATTGATGATAATTGGCTGCAGTTTATGGTCGGCGCCAATGCCGAACTTAAACGCTACGCCGAAGCGCAGCGCTGGCAAAAGCGCATCGTACAACGCAGCCCTGATAGCCTGAAGGCCTGGAAGCAGTTGGCCGCACTACAGCAAATGGCCAATCAACACACTCAAGCCTTAGCCACGCTGCGCACGGCTTACACTAAGGGCATCGGCTTTAAACAGTCTGATCTGGATAGTTTAATTACCCTAGCGTCTGCATCCGGTCAGCCTTGGCAAGCCGCACGTCTACTAGAAGGTATGCTTAAAAGCGGTTTGATGAACTCCAGTCCCTCGACCCAAGAACGCTTAGCCCAACTGCACTGGCAAGCACGCGACTATAAAAATGCCAGCAAACAGTACAGCCAACTCGCCCAGCAAAGCGGCAAAGGCCAACACTGGCTGAGCCTTGCCCAGTTGGAAATCCAACAAGGCCACTGGAATGCGGGCCTACAAGCCCTTGCTGCAGCAGAAAAGTCGGGGGGCGATCAACAACAAGTGCGCTTATGGCGCGATTGGACACAAAGTCGGCTTGAGCTGGAACAGCAGAGCAAACGAATCGTCAATAAATAAGTAGGGAGTACTGTCATTCTTGCACTATAGTGCCAAAAAATTGCTATAAATACTGATTTTCTGGTTAAGGGTAATGCATGCAAAAACCGCCTCTAGTGAACTGACCCCCTTTTATTGGACAGGTTAGTAATCAAGCGGCCAAGGCCTGAGTTCGATATTGTATCGGGCTCAGGCCTTTTAATTTGAGCTTAATGCGCTCGTGATTATAATAATGGATATATTCATCAATAGCCTTCTTAAGCTGCTCTACAGATGTCCATTTCTGTAAATAATATAGCTCTGATTTCAGCGTACCAAAGAAACTCTCTATCGCTGCATTATCTAAGCAGTTTCCCTTGCGAGACATACTCTGCGAGAGCCCCTTAGCGCGCAGTATTTCTTGGTATCGAGGGTTTTGGTATTGCCAACCTTGATCGCTATGGACGATTGGCGCCTCATCTTTTTTAAGTACTTTATACGCGTTGATTATCATATTGGTAACAACACGCCCTGAGGTGGACTACAACCATTTTTCTTAGCTGTTTGCAGCATATTGAAGCAGCGGTGATCCCCGTTTTTTCAGGGTTTCTAAATACTTCGACTCATCATAGACCGTGCGTGTTTTCCAGCAGCTGAAGACTATTCTAATCCACTTAAAAGCCAAGGCCCTGATCACTGTATTGTGCGGTTTTCCTTTCTCGATTTGTTGTTGATAATACGCTTTCGCCCAAAATGAAAAGCGCACCGACTGGCCGGCCCACTCGACAAAGGTTTGCCGTATAAATTTGGGACAACTGTAGCGCCAATGTGTCCATGACTTTTTACCGCTCCGTTCAATAACAGGTGCAACGCCAGCATACTTTTGCATGTCTGCGGCGCTTTCATAACGTTCGCTATTGGAACCAAATGCGACTAATAATCGTGGTGCTAATTGTGGACCTGCACCTGGGAAACTATCAAAAACCGCCTTATCTTTTTGGGCTTTGTAGCGTGCTTTAATGTCTTTATCCATGGCATCAATGGCTTCAATAAGTAGCTTTAGTTGTGGCACCAATAAGGTAATCATCAGTCTGTTTGGGTCAATAATTCCTGCATCATGAGTTAGTGCAAACGCGGCTTTTATGGAGGCATCAAAATAAGCTGCTGTTTCCCTGTATGAAAGTTGATTTTTTTTCATGTGTCTTAGGACAGAGAGCTTGAACTTGGCTGAGTAAACGCTGTACTTTTTCTCAAATACTTGAGCACCATGCACCCGATAGCGTTGATACCAAGACTGAAGCATGCCTGCTGATAATCCGTGTCGGTTAGCTAGGCTTGTTATTCCAATGTCTGACTCGTGATATTCACGAACCAGTTTTTCTTTAAATTCAGGTGAGTACTTAGACATAAAAAACCCCAAAAAGTCAGTCCAACTTTTTGGGGTCAGTTCATAGTTGAGGCGGTTTTAACTTAGGGTTTATTTAACATTAAGCTTGCGGCTGTTCTCTACAGCTTGACGTTTAGGCAAAACAAGATGCAGTAAACCTTCTTCATAGTGAGCTTCTGCTTGCTCTAGATTGATCTCGCTAGGCAGTTCAAAACGACGCGAAACACTGCCATAGTAGCGCTCGCTACGCAGGTTACGGCTGCCTTCACCAGAACTGTTCTTCTGCTGAATTTCTGCCTTGATAGTCACGATGGCACCATCAATATCGATATGGATATCTTCCTTTTTGACGCCAGGTAACTCTGCTTGAACATTGTAAATATCACCGGCCTCCTCAATATCTACCTTGATGCTTTGTGGAAGTGCATCGCCATGCAGGGGTTTGATGTAAAAGCCACCTAGATCGCCCATTAACTCATCGAACAGTCTGCTGCGTGTAGGAAACATACTCATATCCACTCTCCTTTTGGGTTTTGGTATATTTAAATATATAAGAACGAACAACTATATTTCAAGGGCTAAGCAGTAGTGAGTCAATATTTATTCTAAGCGAGGATCGAAAAATCTTGTCAGTATACTTATCGCTCAAAGCTTATTTGCTGTCAGCTCTCTGCTATATCAGTAAAGTGTACTGTGGTGCTAAGCTATTTCATTTACACTGACAGCTATATTTTATGGTTGTTACGGGGTTTTTATGACGCAACAGATACCACAAGGCAATACAGCAACGGATCTCAGTAGCGACCCCGTACGCTGGCGGATTCTTGCTGTGTTACTCATGGCGATTTTTATGTCGCTGATGAGTGTCAGTGTGGTCAATGTGGCTTTAGCCTCAATCCAGGATGCCTTGCACGCCAGTCAGTCTGATATTCAATGGGTACTGTCGGGCTATGCGCTGACCTTCGGTGTGGTGCTGGTGAGTGCAGGGCGCGCCGGTGATTTAATGGGGCGTGGCGGCATTTTTATTTTGGGTACTGTCATCTTTACTCTGGCTTCCATTGCCGCGGGCTTAGCGCCGGATGCGCAATGGCTGAATGGCGCGCGTTTTGTGCAGGGTGTGGGTTCAGGCTTGATGAACCCGCAAGCAGTGGGCATGATTCAGCAGTATTTTCGTGGCCCAGAACGCGGGCGCGCCTTTGGTTTTTTTGGCACCACAGTGGGGGTGTCCGTTGCTATTGGCCCAGTTATTGGTGGGCTCTTGATTCAACTGGGTGGCTTAGACATCGGTTGGCGATTGACCTTCTTAATTAACGTACCTGTGGGTATTTTGATCATAGTGCTAGCATTCTTGTGGTTTCCACGGCCCTTGATGCATAAGCCCAAATCGCTGGAACATAAAGGCTTGAGTTCTTTGGACCCCGTAGGAGCCTTATTGCTGGGGCTAGGCGTGTTGGCTGTGCTCTATCCCTTTGTGGGGGCAGATTCGTCTGGGCTTATATGGTTGCTACTGCCAGCTGGGTTGCTCTTATTTTACCTGTGGGCGCGGTGGGAGCGGTGGTATACCGATCGCGGCTATAGCCCTATGGTGGACTTAAAGATTTTTGCCATCTCAAGCTATCGCAACGGCAGCATTATCATGAGCTTGTACTTTTTAGGTATGACCAGCGTCTGGGTTTTAATTCCTTTGTATGTACAGCAAGGCCTAGGCTTTTCAGCTTTTGAGGCAGGTATGGTGGGTATTCCATCGGCGCTAATCTCAGCCTATTCGGCCAATTGGGCAGGTAAGCGAGTTAATCACTACGGACGTAAAATTGTTATTGGTGGTTTAGGCTTTGCTATTTTTGGCATGCTATCCACTATTGCTGTGGTCTTTTTACATGAGTATCTGGATTTAAGTATTTGGTGGCTCTTGCTGAGCTTGGCTTTTTTTGGTCTAGGACAAGGCTCGGTGGTCAGCCCTAACCAAACCCTGACTCTTGCAGAAGTACCCTTATCCTACGCAGGTAGCTCGGGTGCTATTATGCAAACTGGACAACGCATTGGTACTTCGGTGGGTATTGCCGTCATCACTGCGGTTGTCTTTGCTGTGCTTCCCCATAGCTCGTGGTCGATTGCGGTGAGTGTTGGGCTGCTGGCAGTTACGCTGGTGATCTTGTCCGCGTTAGCCATGGCCATTAAAGACTTGCGGGATCGGCGGGGGCTTTAACTTATATCTGATATTTTAATAGCCTGTCTGTATCAGTATCTCTGCCAAGCGGGCCATGCCCGCACTGGTTATCTATCAAGCATATTAAGGCTATAAGTCCCTAAGCTTCCCGAAAGGATTGGCCACTACAGGTGCTAATTTCTCCTGAGGCATAATCAATCCAGCGCGCTAAACTACTTTTATCAGGTTTTGCGCGAAATGCCCCGTACTTTTAGAGGCTGTCGAAAATCACTTAACAGCTCATGACGAAATAGTTGCTCGGCGACTTCGATGACGGGACGATTCGATGGCGCTCATCCGGGTAGCTGCGATCATTTTCTGTGTTAGGCAAGATACACTCTGACATCTCAACCAATGAACCCATAAAAAACAGTAAAGACTCAGCGCCACAGCGCGAGCCAGGTTGTAGGCCAGGACATGCAAGGCAAACTCGCGTTTGACACCAGTCAAACCTCGGCGCCGAAAACGAGACAACCCCTGTTGTTGACGTAGCGCTGAAAACACAGGTTCAACCATAGCCTTTCGCTGTCGAAATACTGACTGAGCGCCCGGATGAGTCATGATTTCTTGCAGTACTAGGCGTGCCTCATCTTCTGGGTAACGCTTAATTCGACGCCCCCGAACCGAGCGAGTGCAGGCGCGCCGAAGTGGACAGGCCGCACAGGTGTCGCAAGCATAGATCCACTGCTCACGCGTGCGTGCTGATGCCTGCGCATGGCTGATACGCTGAAGGTGTTGTCCTGCCGGACAACAGTAGGCATCTTGCTCTGCATCGTAGATAAATTGGTTCTTATGATAGAGGCGATTGGCTTTACTGGTAATAGTACTGGGCTTGGGTGGGCAAAGCAGGCTGACATCACGAGCCAGCGTTGCCTCAATGACCTCATCATTAAAGTAGCCAGTATCCAGCAGAATCTCGCGCTCAGCCACAGATGCTACACGTTCGCTCTGATCGAGCAACTCACCCATCACGCGGGTCTCGCTCGTGGGGTCTAAGGCGTGTGCCACGATGATTCGGGCCTCATTGGCTAGGAGGGAGGGCGTATAAGCCGGCGCAAAACCGCGTCCACGTTTCTGTTTCTGGATGGCCGCCTCAGGCTGTCGGACTGACACGAACTGTGTCGAGCCGTTTACTACTGCGTCGGCGTGCCGCCACTCTCGCGTCAAAATGCTGTTCACAATCCAATGCTTTGTCCAGCTGCCACTGGGTCTCGCTTTGTTGTTCCGGAGACGCCTGTTGAAGGCGTGCTTGGGCTTCACTGACTCGAGCACGCACTGCATCCTCCTTGAGGAGACGGTAGTGAGAGCAAGCCGCTTCGATCACGGTTCCATCACCCGCTAGACGGGCAGTTGATGTGGCCGTCCTCGTCAGGATGGTGCGGGTCAGTGTTTCGAAAAAATCCTGTGCCATGATCTGCTCATGCAGACAGATGAAGCGTCCAATATTAGCGTGATCTGGAGCAATACCACCGGTTACCCACATGCACCCCAGGTCAACACGTGCCAGCCGCTCCAGCGCACGCAACGATGAGATTCCTTGCATGATCCCATAGAGAATCAGACCCATCATCGCCCGTGGTGCATAAGGTGCACGGCCTGTCGAAGCGTAGCGTTCTTCAAAGGGAGTCCAATCCTGAGCGTCAAGTATGTCAGCCACGACAAAAGGAACCACAATGCTTGCTTGGCGCAGGTGATCCTCAAGTGGCGTCATACCCAAGAAAATGGCCTTAGCGTCCCCCTGCATGAAACGTCGTCCTGACGAGGTTGCCGTCACTTGGTGGAGCGGAGGTGATGAGGCTGGCGACTGCTGAAAAAGCGTAAATTGCCTGTCATCAGGCGTGGGCATGCATGCTGTCGACACGGTAAGCTCTCAGATTGAAATGTGATCCATTTTACAGCATGACCCCTTTCGCGACAGCCTCCAGTCAGGGTGGTCATCGAGCTTTGATTTAAGCAACGGGTGCGGCTTAAAGGAGATATGTAAGCGGTCTTGGTATTTTATGGCGATGTCTTTGAGATAATCAGCGACAAACAAAAAGCGGCCCAGATTGGGTTTTACATTCTCAAAAATAGAGTGATGCGGTGCCCAAATCAGTTTTATTTTATTAGCGCTGTCATTGTGCCAAGCGTTTTGGTCAATCTGCTTGCTGTAGAGCTTCTCGCAGGACGGATAACCACTGAGAAACCATTGATGGCTGTCGGCTGATGAGACTTCCAGTGCTTTGTCGTAGGAAACTTTATGCGGTAAATAGGTACGCAGCATGGCGTTATAAAAGTCAGTGTTATAAAAGCCATCATCGCCATCCCAAGAGTAAATCATATAAAAATAGGGGATATAAAAAGACAGATAGTTCTTAAACACTTCGCCAAAAAAGGTATCAGAAGCTTCTGGGTAAGGGCAGGAGAAGTACACCAGGTCAGGGCTGAGCTCTTCAATCTGCGATACAGAGTGGCCGGCGTTTTCGTTGGCCACCGCATACACCGGATAATTTTTCTTTAAAAAATAGGCGATGCTTTTATTCTGCACTTC
>DASRNZ010000096.1:0-26781 GCA_035647155.1 Thiopseudomonas sp. | reverse complement strand
GGCATTACTCGCTCAGCAGTATGCGGGTATTGCCACTGAGGATGAGGCGGTAGCAGGTTTATTCGCCGCCGATGAATTGGTTTTAGCCTTGGGTGAGCGCACGGTCATGCAAGATGCCTTAGTGCAGGTGTTTGCAGACTTTGCTGGATTGCGTTTGCAGATAGCGGAGCAAGAGATAGCAGCAGCGCCTGAGACAAATCCGCTGCAGCACTTTGCAACTGAAAGCTCTGCGCAAAACCGTTCAACACCAGCCCCAGTAAGAAACACATCTGCGCTGATTAATCTGAATACCGCAACACTGCAGCAATTGCAAAGCTTGCCACATATAGGTAGCGAGCGTGCGCATGCACTGATTGCTTTGCGACCTATTACTCAGCTGTCACAGTTGCAATCGATCTCGGGTATTGGTCCGGCACGCTTAACAGCGATCAAGGCTGCAGGTGTCGCGCTTTAATGGTGTTTGAAGACCTGGTCAGCCTAACTATTTAGCTGTTAAAACAGGTTAAGTTGATTGTCTAGGCTTTGTCTTCAGGGTCAATATGAATGCATTCAGGTGTGCCGTCGTTTTTAATACGGCGTTTTAAATACATGCCTTCAAATGTAGCTATCAGAGTATTGGTGCGCGGTACGATAATTTGCGCGACAATCACCGAGTCGATGCAATGTTGCTGAACTGACACCACTAAAGGTGGCGTGGTTTGCTCGGCAATCAGTCCCAATAAATGTGTGGTGTTTTGGTGTTTAAGATGCAAGCCACTGGCCTTGCCATCATCTTCTACACCCAGCCATAACTCACCACCTGAGGTGTTAGCGAGGCAAGTCAGTGCCTCGATCAGCTCTCGATCAGGGTAACCGTTGCGATCACTTTTAAACTCAACGGTAAGACTTTCTGTAGTGGGAAGAACAACTCGCACAAGACTGACCTTCTATAAAATATATGACACAGTATAAACAGTTGAAATAGGTGCATAGAATAACAAAAACCAACAATGAACTTCATCTTAACCCAGAGAGTCAGCTTTGCCATATGTGGGGGCAAATCGCGTAGGCTATCGAGCATAGAAGACACTCAATATTATCAGGAGTTTTAAGTGCATCAAATCAATCCGAAAAAACTGCTGCACAGTAAGTGGACAGCGGTGCGCCCAGTCAATAAAGAAAAACACTTTTTAGTCACTGAGTTAAAGTTTGATGAAGAGGGCAATGTGATTCATTGCCTACTCGAAGCTGTGATCTCCAATCGAGAAGAAGCGATTGACTGGCAAGACTTAAAAAACACCGAGCATTGGCGTCAAGGTTGGCAGTGATCGGCGGTGCTGGCTGGGTTGTCAGCGCTGGATAAACTGACGGGAGCAGCAGCATGCGTCATCGTGTTTTCACTTATATTACTCGTGCGGATCAGTTGCTGATTCTTGAATATGTAGATGGGCGTTATTTAGAACCGCAAATTCCTGGCGGTACTGTTGAGGTGGGTGAACAACCGGCTGCTGCAGCGTTACGTGAAGCACAGGAAGAAACCGGTTTAACGGCGCTTAAACTCGTCAAGTGTCTCGGTAGTTTTGAGCGTGATCTCAGTGATATAGGTCGTGATGAACGCATTGTGGCGTGGTTTTTTCATTTACACACTCATGAAGCAACGCCTGATCTATGGCAGCATTTTGAATGCGATTCGTCAGAAGGATTGGCGCCCATTGAGTTTGCAGTATCCTGGGTGCCGCTCAATGACTTGCCTAAGCTGGGAGGTATTGATGCCGCGATGTTGGCGCAATTACACGCATCTGTGCGCGAACATGCGCTTAAGTTGGGCGAGGGGTGACAACTTGCCCTACCTGATAGAGCAGCGCAGAAAGTTATAATATACTATACTAATATCCTAAGTAAGTTTGCTGCGGTTGTACGTTAATAAGTGCGCTGCAGATAACGAATACAGGGGTCATTATGAAAATTGCAGTCACCAGTCAAAACCGTAAAGTTATCACTGAGCATGCGGGTCGTTGCCGTAAGTTTTGGGTATTTACCACGCAAGATGGCGCAATTACTGAAAAAGAATTGCTTGAATTACCTAAAGAGCAATCATTCCATGAGAGTTCTGTACATGAGCCTCATCCACTTGACGATATTGATGTGTTTATTACTGCAGAGATGGGCAGTGGCATGGTGAGGCGTCTTGGGCGCAAAGGCATTAAAGGCTTGATTACTAAAGAAACTGATCCAGAAACAGCAGTCTTGCTGTATCTAAAGGGTGAACTGCAAGCTGACGAAACATCCTCTCACGAAGGTGATTGCCAAAGCCATAAACATAAACACTGAGCACTCGAATAGTCTGCACACACTCAGTGTGTAGTACTCAAGTTTGGGGGGTGTTAAGCGCCGCCCCATTAGATTGAGGCAGGGCGGCTAGCATATGTCCGCTTGTTGAGTCAGGCAGCCTGCTGTATTGACGCGGCCTGCCTTTATTGTGCGGTTAAACCACCATCGACAATAAATTCTGCGCCCGTGGAGTAGCTGGAATCATCTGAAGCTAGATACACTATGATACTGCTGACTTCTTCAGGTTGAGCGACGCGTCGTAATGGAATGCTTTGAGCAAAAGCCTCGACTGCCGCTTTAGTATCGCCTTGCATAATCATAGGTGTCGCAATCACGCCGGGGTGAACTGAATTCACGCGAATACCGTAAGGTGCGCACTCTAAAGCAGCTGCTTTGGTCATTCCGCGCACGGCAAATTTCGAATCGGTATAACCAATAGCCCCACCGACCAAGCCATTAATCGATGAAATATTAATAATCGAGCCTTGCTTGCTGTCTTGCATCGACGGGATGACTGCTTTCATACCTAGAAAGACCGAGACTTGGTTGATCTCAAGAATGCGGCGGTAGTCAGCTAAAGAGGTGTCTAGAATCGATTTTGACTGAGTGATACCGGCGTTATTGACCAATACATTAATTCTGCCAAAGTGCTCTTCAGTGCGAGCAATAACCTGTGCCCAGTCGTTTTCATGGGTGACATCGTGCTGGATAAATAATGCATTGGCACCCAGCTCGCTCGCTAGCGCTTGGCCTTTTTCGGCATTGATATCAGTCAGTACAACCTGAGCACCGGCTTCCATACACAGACGTGCATGAGTTGCGCCCATACCTTGTGCTGCACCGGTGATGATAATAACTTTACCCTGTAAACGAGCCATATAAACGCCTTATTGAGTGAATAATGGCGTCGAATCTAACGCCTACGCGAGACTATGCTAACAGCTGTCCCGCTTGTACTGTATGCCAGCGGGTATTGCCTTAATCATAGCGTGCATGAACTACCCGCCACTGTAGGAGGCTGTCGACACGGTAAGCTCTCAGATTGAAATGTGATCCATTTTACAGCATTACCCCTTTCGCGACAGCCTCAAGAGGTGGGGGATTTCTGCTGTAATTTGTTAAACCAACTGGCGCTGTAGAACTTTGCTTAAGTGCGCGAGTGGGCTGACGCTAGGATCATATTGGTTTTCTGGGGCAATATGGAAGGTTTGTTCCATCATATATTGACCTGACTCGACACCATGTAAGGCGTGATCAGAAAAGCACACCCAAACCGAGCCGGGCGCAAACGGCATACTGACTTGCTTGGCTTCTTTTTGGTACTGCATATCAGCTTTCATACAATCATGCAGTTGCAGCATCAGATGATCGTACTCTGTGCGCAGCGACTTGGTAATACCCAGTGTATGCAGTGCCTTTGCTTGCCAGCGCACATAAGGCTTACTGCGCGGCAGCATGGTGTTAACCATATCGGCAAAGGGCTCACCGACACGCCAAACACGCGGTACGCCTTCAGGATTAATATTACTAAAAACGCGTAAAATACGCTCGCCTCGATTGGGTCGTGATGGAAAAGCATCCACATGCATACGACGGTCATCCGCACGCCATGATTGTTTACGCGCTTCAACGGTCTTTGGACGGTAGCTGGTGGGAGCCTTGCGTAAGGCGCCTTGGTATTTTGGCAGCAGGCTGTGAACCAGTTGTTCTGCTTGCGTACGATAGCGTTTAAGCATGGCGCTCAGTAGCGCATGAGTACGCTCATCACCGGCCGCACCTTTGAGCTGATCATCGCTTGCTAAGCTGATATTACGTACTTTTTCATCCAGTACGGCAGGTGTGAGCAGGGCTTGCTCATCTTGATCTAAGGTGAAGGGCAGGCTGGGGAAGTACAGCACCTTGCCTTGCTCAAGCGCACTGATCCAGCTGGAGTCAGTGTCGGGTAGTTGCCAGTCTGTTGCGGGGATTTCTACAATTTGCGATTTCATATTAATAAGCCTTCGCTGTATTACGTTGGCTAATCTTTAAAGCCGAGACCTAATATGTGCGTTAAATGTTATATACATATAGATAATACGTGATGGATGCTGACTGCAGCCTGTCTAGCTAGGTGGATTGATCTGTTATCAGGCGGATTAAACTGAGCGGGGCGGGCGTATCAGGCGGTTTGGTCTTATTGAGCGGTGATGTTATTTGACTGCGCCAGTGGCAGGCTTTAGCTGAAGATAAAATACCTGTAGGCTGTTGCTTAATTGACTGTGTGATAGCCAGCATATTGCTAGCGAGAGAGTCGTTATAGAGTCGCGTTGTGAATACTTTTGGCTATCGATCGACAGTTTAAACAATCAATAGATCAGGTGTTTTATGCAACTCACTGAAGTGTTACAGCGTCGTTATGCAACTAAGGCTTTTGATGCCACAAAAAAACTACCCGAAGCTGTAGTTGAGCAATTATTTGCTTTGTTGCGCTTAAGTCCATCGAGTACCAATATTCAGCCGTGGCATTTTGTGGTGGCCAGTACCGATGAGGGTAAAGCGCGTTTAGCTAAAGGCGCGGGTGGCAATTACAGCTATAACCACAGCAAAATTCTCAATGCTTCGCATGTCGTACTATTTTGCGCACGCACGCAGATTGATGACGAGCATTTGCAAAAAGTGTTGGCAGCTGAGGAACGTGATGGCCGTTTTATTGCCAACCCTGAAGTCAAAGTGGCGGCGCACAATACTCGTGTGGCTTATTTAAATGAACATAAATTTACTAAGAAAGACGTGCCGCACTGGCTCGAAAAACAAGTCTATTTAAATATGGGCAGTTTCTTGTTGGGTGCCGGATTACTGGACATTGATGCCGTGCCATTGGAAGGTATTGATCAGGCCATTTTGGATGCTGAATTTGGTTTAAATGAGCGTGATTTAACTGCCATTACTGCGGTTGCGTTGGGTTATCGGGCAGAGACTGATTTTAATGCGTCTTTGCCGAAATCACGTTTAGCAGCCGAAGATGTTTTTACCGTCATTTAAGTTGAACTGTAGCGCGGCATAGGGTTTTTATAAGCCTAGGCCGCGCTCTTTAAATAGCTAGCACATAGAGACAGTGACAGTGACAGTGACAGTGATAAAGGCACACTCAATCAATGCGAATAATTAAAGCGCCGCACAGTTATCAGGAAGAAATCCGCAAAAGCCGTTTTCTTGCGCAAGCCATTTTCCTGCCCAGTGCCGAGCAAGCCACGCAGCTGATTGCTCAGTTAAGTACGCCCAATGTTTCGCATAACTGCTGGGCGTGGCGTTGTGGCGATCAATACCGTTTTAATGACGATGGTGAGCCCAGCGGTACGGCTGGGCGGCCTATTTTAGCGGCGATTGAAAACCAGAATTTTGATCAAATATTGATCGTGGTGACGCGCTGGTATGGCGGTATTCAGCTAGGAACCGGTGGTTTAGCGCGTGCGTATGGCGGTTGTGCCAATCAAGTCTTACAGACAGCCAGTAGTGAAACCTTAGTGCCACAGACTGTTTTGACTGGGCATTGTCCCTACACCTATTTAGATATCTTTAAAGTGCGCATAGCCGAAGCAGGTGGGGTGGTGAGTGCTGAGGAGTTTGATGCAGAGGGCGCCGTCTTGCATTTGACCATACCCGATGGGCAGGTAGCTGCATTGCAAGACATCTTGAGTGAGGCCACGCGCGGTGTCAGTTGTTTAGAAAAAGCTAAGCCGTCTTAAAACAACAAACCGCCCTAAGAGGCGGTCTGTTGTGAAGCAAATGCAGCAATTAACGCCAGTCGGCACGGTCCATTAAACGGATCGCTTCAGCTTGACGCTTACCTGCCACTTCAACAGGGATGGTGTCAGCTTTAAACTCGCCCCAAGCCGCAACTTCTGCAGAGGGCTTAACATCTGGGTTAGCTGGAAACTCTTGGTTTACGCCAGCAAAGATACTTTGTGCTTCGTCAGTGGTCATCCACTCAAGTAGTTTGCGCGCTTCGTCAGCGTGTGGTGCATATTTAGTGATACCAGCACCGGATAAGTTGACGTGAACACCACGGTCATCTTGGTTAGGCCAGAACAGTTTTACTTTTAGATCTGGGTTTTGTTTGTGTAAACGGCCGTAGTAGTAGCTGTTAACGATACCCACATCACATTGACCGGCATTAATAGCATCCAGCAGTGCGGTGTCATCGGAGAACACATCGGTAGCTAAGTTATTGATCCAAGCTTTAACTAGCTTTTCAGTTTGCTCTGCGCCGTGAGCTTCAATCAGCGTTGCGGTCAGAGACTGGTTATAAACTTTTTTACTGGTACGTAAGCACAAACGGCCTTCCCAGTTTTTATCAGCGAGCGCTTCATAGGTGCTCAGATCTTCTGGCGTGACACGCTCAGTTGAGTAAGCAATGGTACGGGCGCGCAGTGATAAACCCGTCCACTTATCACCGCTAGAGCGGTATTGTGCGGGAATATTAGCTTTAATAATGTCTGAGTTCAGCGGCTGCAAAATATCCATTTGCTCAGCTTGCCAGAGGTTGCCGGCATCTACAGTAATCAAAATGTCAGCTGGGGTATTACCACCTTCAGCTTTTAGACGCGCCATTAAAGGTGCTTCTTTATCAGTAATAAATTTGATTTTCACGCCGGTTTGCTCGGTGTACTTATCAAATACAGGTTTGATCAGCTCGTCGATGCGTGAAGAGTAAACCACGATTTCATCGGCTGCTTGGACATGACCAGCCATAACGCTTAATGCGAGTGCGGCAAGAATGGGTTTACGAATCGACATGGCAACCTCTGATTGGGGTAAAAGTTTGTAAATGATAGTTACTTGCATTTAGTTTATCAACTAAATCTGCATAAATTTATCATAAAACTGTATTTTAAGTGGCAAACAGGCCGAGTAGACGGATATTGACCAGAATGTTGGATCGGTGCAGGCGCGTTGTTTACGTGCTGCACCTAGAGAAGATTAAGGCTGGGCGAGGTCAGGTAAATTAGCGCCTAAGCCGAGCGCATGACGGATAAATACAGCTTTAGCTTGATCTAAATTATCCATCATCTGTAAACCGCTGTTACGTAACCAGCGCAGCGCTAAGGCATCGGCTTGAAAGAGATGCTGGAAGGTCTCCATAGCGGCCATCATGGCTAAGTTTTCTGGCATGCGTCGACGCTCAAAGCGACTGAGGACACGCTCACTGGCAATATCTTCGCCGCGAGCATAAGCGTGCAATAGCACTTGGGCCAGTACTGCCGCATCTAAAAAGCCTAAATTGACGCCTTGGCCTGCCAGTGGATGAATACTGTGCGCAGCATCACCGATCAGCGCTAAACCTGGCTCAACATAGCGTTTAGCATGGCGTTGGCGCAAGGGAATGCTATAGCGTTGATCTGCGTGCTCAATGACACCAAGACGGTGTTCGCAAGCTTGACCGAGCGCGACACAAAAGGCTGCATCATCCAGCGCCATTAATTGTTTGGCGCGTTCTTCAGGGACTGACCAGACAATCGAACACCAGTTTTTATCATCACTGTGCTGCAGTGGCAGTAGGGCGAGTGGGCCTTCATCGGTAAAGCGTTGCCAGGCGGTCTCTTGGTGAGGTTTTTCACAGCGCACGCTGGTAACTATGGCATGGTGCAGATAATCCCACTCGCGGGTGGCACAGCCGGTCAGGCTACGAATCGCTGAGTTCGCACCATCGGCGGCAATCACTAAGGGGCTGCGTATTTCAGTGTCGTCATTGAGTAGCATCACCCAGCCATCGGTGCTGTGGCGCAGTTGTTCAACAGTTGAGTTGGGTAATAAGTTGATATCAGAGTGGTGCAGTTGCTCAAGCAAGGCATCTTGGGTCACACGGTTTTCAACAATATGCCCCAGTACATCAGCGTGCACGCTGCTGGCGGAAAAGTGAATCTTGCCGGTGCCGGAACCATCCCAAACGTACATATCACGGTAGGGACTGGCACGATGTGTGCTGATGGCAGGCCACGCATTGACGCGTTGTAAAATACGCTGGCTGGCGATGGATAAGGCACTGACGCGCGGCTCAAAAGGTTGTTCTGGACTAAAGGGCGTGATGGTCAATGGACCGCGATCGACTAAGACGATATTAAGGCCACTGTCTTTGAGCGCTAAGGCGAGCGTACTACCAACCATTCCCGCGCCGACGATGATTAAATCTGCGTGCATATTAAGGTCCTACTCTGGAGTGGCAGCAAGCTGCGCTGTAGATATCTGAGGCTGGCGGTTGAGCATGCCGTTCTGTACATAGACAATCGGTTGCGATGCTTGGGTCAGCACAGTCATGGGTTAAGCCTGATCCGATGAGCTGCGTACACCGATGCCCATGGCTTGACGAGCAAACCAACGTTTAGCCGGCGGGAGCAAATCAAGCCCTAACAAACCTAGGCTGCGACCACCAGTGAGCGCGGGCTGGCCGCTGGAAAATAAACGTGTGACACGGTCAGAAAAGCCAATGGTCAGTTCTTGATCAAGCTGCTGGTTTTTTTGAAAACGTTGCAATGTGGCTAGGTCACCGGGTGTCTGCGGGCCACTTAATATGCAGTCAGCCAGCGCCATACTATCGCGCAAAGATAAATTGTAACCTTGGCCAGCAACCGGGTGCAGGCTGTGCGCGGCGTTACCCAGTACGGCTAAATGTGCGCGCACTTGTTCGCTGCTTTCGATCAGGCTTAAAGGGTACATATAACGCTGGCCCACCTGCTCTATGGCACCAAGGCGGTAACCAAAACAGCTTTGCAGCTCTTGTAGAAATTGCTGATCGGGCAGTGCATATAAACGCTGGGCTTCCTGGGGTTCACGGGTCCAAATCAATACACTGCGGTTATTAGATAAGGGTAAGAGCGCCATCGGACCATCATCGGTAAAGCGTTCAAACGCCATACCTTGGTGCGGTAATGCTGTGCTGATATTGGTGATCAGCGCCGTCTGTCCATAGCTGGTTTGTTGCGCGTGAATACCTTGTTGCTCACGCAAACCCGAACGGCCGCCGTCGGCTAAAATCGCTAAATCACAAGTTAAGCTGCTGCCATCGTCAAGATCTAGACGGTAACCATCGCTGAGTGCCTGCATCTGTTCGACGCGAGCAGGGCAGCGCCATTCGACTACATCACTATCCAGTGCGCCCCACAGGCAATGCCCCAGCCAGGCGTTTTCCACCACATAGCCTAAGGCTGGCACGCCTTCTTCGCTGGCGCTCAAGCGCGCTGCAGAAAAACGGCCGCGGTCAGAAATATGAATATCAGTAATAGCTTCGGCATGAGGTGCGATAGCATCCCACAAGCCTAAGCGCTGATAGATTTGCTGGCTGCCATAGGATAAGGCCGAGCCGCGAGCGTCATAGCTGGGTTGGTAGCTGTCGCCGGGGGCGTAGGGTTCAATCAGAACAATCTTCCACTGCCGTTCCCGTGCGCCAGCTTGTAAGGCTAAAGCCAAGCTGGCACCGACTAAACCACCACCAATAATTGCGATCTGCACTCGGCTCATGGCTAAGCTCCAGGTTGTTGTGCGGCAGCCATTAAAGCTTCAATGTCTGCCACTGTCTTAGGGACTGCATCGGTCAGAACATGGCAGCCGTTTTCGGTGACCACCACATCATCTTCAATACGTACACCAATACCGCGCCATTGTTCAGGTACATCTAAATTGTCGACGGCAATATAAATACCGGGCTCAACGGTCATGGTCATGCCTGCTTCGAGTGCACGCCATTGGCCATCGACCTTATATTCACCGACATCATGCACATCCAAGCCGAGCCAGTGCCCAGCACGGTGCATATAAAATGGACGGTAGGCATCATTAGCAATCAATGTTTCCAGCTCACCTTGTAGCAGACCCAGCTCTAATAAGCCTGCGGTAATTACGCGCACCGTGGCATCGTGGGCGTCATTCCAACGGTGCTGTGGTGAAATATAATTCATCGCGTCAAGGTTGGCTTTCAGGACCAGCTCATAAATGATTTTTTGCTCGGGACTAAAGCGGCCATTGACCGGGAAGGTGCGGGTGATATCGCTGGCATAGCAGTCAATCTCGCAACCGGCATCAATCAACACTAAATCGCCATTGCGCAACGGGGCGTTATTTTCAGTGTAATGCAAAATGCAGGCGTTTTTACCACTGGCGACAATCGATGAATAGGCCGGTAAACGTGCGCCACCTTTGCGGAACTCATAGTCCAGTTCAGCTTCTAGATGATACTCATAGAGGCCTGCTTTAGAGGCTTGCATGGCACGGATATGGGCTCTACAGGAAATATCAGCAGCCTGTTGCATAGTGGCGATTTCTGCAGGACTTTTACGCAGACGCGCATCGTGCAGCAAGTGATCGAGCATCACAAACTCTTTGGGCGGCTGTGCGCCCATCCGCGCTTTGCTGCGAATGGTATTGAGCCAGTCCATCATTTGCTGATCAAATTCTGCATGATTGCCGATGGAGTAATACACACGATCACGGCCTTCAATTAGACCGGGCAAAATCTCATCAATATCGCCAATGGGGAAGGCATCATCGGCTTGATAGTCGGCGATGGCGCCATCTTGGCCCGCACGTAAGCCGTCCCAGAGTTCACGCTCAGGATTACGCTCACGGCAAAATAAAACGAATTCACCCTGCTCACGCTGAGGAATCAGCACCAACACCGCTTCGGGCTCGGAAAAACCTGACAAGTAGAAAAAGTCGCTGTCTTGTCGGTACGGGTATTCAACGCTGCTGTTACGGGTGCTGACGGCCGCTGCAGATAAAACTGCAATGCTGTTGGGCGTCATACGTTGCATCAGTTGTTGGCGGCGTTGTGCGTATTCAGAGGTGCTGATTGAGCGCATGCGGTGTGGCTCCTGTAAGTTTTAGTGTACGGCGGGTGCTGAGTCTTTGGCGTCGTCAGTGCTCGGCGGCGTGTAGTGGGCGCATTCGGTAAAGAGAAATAATGGCACAACGCGTAGGTACTCGTTGACTTCCATATAGGCGACTTCGCCTTCTTCGTGTTCTTCTTCATCCACTTCAATTTGCGCAACGGAAATTAAGTCTTCGAGAATCTCGCGCACGTCTTTAGAAATTTCAGTGTTGCCGATGTTGTTACCAAAGCCACTTAAAAAGCCTTGCGCCCACTGGCCTAAAGCTTCGGTGCGTAGCTGCAATGATTCGTCATCGCTGGGCAGTAACAATGTCAGAGAGACGCTGCTATCAGCGATCAGCTCAGCTTTGACCATTTCTTGTAGACCAAGCAGAGCAGCATGTAGGCTGCTGGGGACTTCACTGTCAAATAAGTCTTGTGCTTCTTGGAGCCAGCCTTCAGCGGTAAAATCACCGCCTGCACAGCAACGACCGAGCAGCAAGCCTTGTAGCTCCGCCGGTGAAATAACGTGGCCGCTGGTGTTGAGTAAGGTGGCGAATGAGGTATAAGCAGATTGAGTTTGGGGCATGTAAAATCCGAAATAATGGAACTGTTACGTGGTTTGAAGAGTCGTCTATATAATGCGATCTGAGTATATCGCGTTGTTGAGTATGGCGCTAAACACAGGTCTTTGCAGCCGCGGATATATTTGCTTACTGATTTGCGCGGTTTATCTGATAAAAACCATCAAAACTCAGCACCCTAATGAAAATGTATAGGATACAGGTTACAACTTTAAGTTTATTTCTTCGATAGGTTGTATAGCACTGTGCGCAGCAACGTGCGGGCGTTAGAATGATATATATAGAAAGTATGTAATATGACGTGGTAAACACTGGAGGGCGAGTGAAAAATACGGATTTACAAGCCTTAGTGCAGGCCGTTGAGCAATTGATTCAACGTAACACTGAACTTAGCACGCAGAATCAAGTGCTGCGTGAAGAGCGTGGGCAATTAATCGAACAAAACGATATGGCGCAGCAAAAAATTGTCGCTATGATTTCTCGGCTTAAAGCGTTGGAGCAGGACTTATGACTCAATCCCAGACAGTCACCGTGCGTATATTGGATAAGGACTATCATATTGCTTGTCCTGCGCAAGAAAGTGAAAACTTGGAGCGTGCAGCTCAGTACCTTGATAAAAAAATGCGCGGTATTCGGCGTGCTGGAAAAGTGATTGGCGCAGAACGTATTGCAGTGATGGCTGCTCTGAATATCACCTATGAATTGCACAGTAAACAGCATGCAGAACCCTTGGATGATAAAAGTGCTGAGCAGATCGAAGGCTTGTTAGCGAGTGTACAGCAGAGTTTAAATAGTGCTGAGTAATCGACTCTTGAGGCGCGCAAAGATTTGTGTATACTGGGGGCAACTCCCTCGAGTGTTAGCCAGTTGACTACGTCCCTGAGCCGATTCATACCACACCGGGGATTACACTTTTAGACTGGTGTGCATGTCCGCTTGCGGAAAGCCTAAAGGTCTGACGTAATCTCCACCTTGAACTTTCGGGTTCAAGGGCCATGTCGATAGCGGCACTTCTGGGGAGACTTTTTTATACAATGCCAGTAAATACCTCTCGTTCACGAGCCCAGTTACGTACTCAGCTACGTCAACAGCGGCGCACTCTATCCCCGAGTCAACAAGCACAAGCGGCACTGCAACTGTTTAGACAGTTAGCACAGCATCCGCTCTTTCGACGTGCGCAACATATCGCTTTATATATCGCCAGTGATGGTGAAATTGATCCGCAGCTATTAATAGGTGAAGCTTGGCGTCGTGGTAAGTCTGTGTACTTGCCGGTCTTGCCCGCGTGGCCAAAAACAGCCATGGCATTTCAGCGTGTGCGCCCAATTCAGCAATGGGAAAAGAATCGTTTTGGTATTGTGCAGCCGCGCTGGTGTACCGCTGATCAGCGGCCAGTCTGGACCTTGGATGTAGTGTTTTTACCCTTAGTAGGCTTTGATCCGTACGGTGGGCGTTTAGGTATGGGCGGTGGTTTTTATGATCGTTGTTTTGCTGGGTTACATCAATGTGACCGTCAACTCACGCCACAGCGTATTGGTTTAGCGCATGAGTGTCAGCGTGTTGAGCGTTTACCGCTAGCGCCTTGGGATATTCCTTTGCATGCAGTGGTTACTGATCAGCAGTGGTATAAGGAACTAGCATAGTGTCGCTTGGGAAGTTGTCAGTGTTGCTTTGATAGTCGCCACGTTCCCAAAGGCTTTGTGTGTAACCTGTTGTCACCATGCCTAAGCTTAGGATAATGACTAAAATCCACATTAAATCAGGTTTACGTTTCATTGTTACTTTGCTCTCCAGCACACTGTTAACAGCATCAGCGCTGTTGTTCCAAACTATCATTTTTACTGCAATGGGCTGTGTTGATCATATCATTGCACCTCAGCAGCTAATGAGTGCTTTTCTTTAAAAAAGTTCAAATATTTATACAAGTATTTTTGTAAACTGCTGCATTAAGTAAATTAGAACGATATTGTCAGACAATATGGATCTAAAAGCTATAGGTTTACAGGGTTTGCCTAGACGCCTTCTAGGCACAAGGTACAATCATTTAATATTTTGAGTGCTGTAGGTGTGAGAACAATGCACTGAGCATCGATTGATCTTTTGATTTCACACATTGCAGTGTCGTCGACGATTGCAATGTTATCTTTTGCTAGGAGCATGCATGTCTACGCATAAAAGTTCGTCTCGTTTATTTCTTGTGCCTTTATTAGTAGCCTTGGCCGCCGCCGGTGGCTTTGGTTATTGGAAGTCATTACAAGATCGACTGCCCGAAGGTCTTTATGAAGGTAATGGTCGCTTAGAAGCAACGGAAGTGCAGGTAGCGACTAAATATCCGGGTCGCTTAGCGCAAGTGTTGGTAGCGGAGGGCGATAGCGTCGTCACTGGGCAATTATTAGCACGTATTGATACCCGTACCTTAGAAGCGCAACGCACTCAGGCGCAATCTGAAGTCTTGCGTGCACAAGAAAATGTGACTGCAGCGCAAGCCACAGTGCATCTGCGTGAAAGTGAACGTCGTTTAGCCGCACAAGATTTAAAACGTTTTCGTGAGCTCTATGATCGTGGCCATGCTAGCGGTCAGCAGATTGATCAACAGCAAGCGCGTTTTGATACCGCCTCAGCAGCTTTAGAAGCCTCTAAAGCTCAAGTACAAGCTGCGCAAGCAACCATTGGTTCGGCAGAAGCGATGGTGGCGCAACTGGCCAGTGAAATTGATGACAGCAGCTTACGTGCGCCGATGAATGGTGTGGTGCAATTACGTTTAGCTGAGCCGGGCGAAGTATTGGGCGCAGGCGGTCGTGTTTTTTTACTGATTGATCCCACAGATCAATATATGAATGTGTATTTGCCTTCTGCAGTGGCAGGACGCTTAGCGGCTAAGGATCAAGCACGTATTGTTTTAGATGCTTTGCCTGAACAACCTTTGCCTGCTGAAGTGGCGTTTGTTGCAGCTAAAGCGCAGTTCACTCCAAAAGAAGTGGAAACTCGCGATGAGCGCCAAAAATTAGTGTTTCGGGTTAAGTTGCGCCTGACTGATCCAGCCGCTGTACCGCAAGCTAAACCGGGAATGCCAGGCTCGGCTTATGTGCGCAAATCTGCCGATGTGAATTGGCCTGAGCAATTGCAGTAAGGTGCTCAGGCCTATCGCAGTGTGTGGATAGGCGTCACGCAGCAAAGCGCTAGAGTGATGTGTATATCTGTCATCTCAGCAGAGTGCAGCAATGGATTGGGTTATTAGGTAGAGCAGCATGAGTAGAGAAGCAATTAAAGCCGTTGATATTTCGCACCGCTATGGCCAGCAAGTGGCACTGGATGATGTGAGCTTTAGTTTACCGGTGGGCAGTCGTTGCGGTCTAATTGGCCCTGATGGTGCGGGTAAATCCAGTTTATTGGGCTTGATTTCTGGAGTAAAAATCCTACAGAATGGTGAGCTGGATGTGCTGGGTGGACCTATTGACCAGCGTCGTCATCGCTCCACGCTCTATCAACGCATTGCCTTTATGCCGCAAGGTTTGGGGCATAATCTCTATCCAGATTTATCCATTGCGGAAAATATTCGTTTCTTTGCCACTTTATTTGGCTTAACGCGTGATGAGCGTGAAGGACGCATGGCCAGCTTGTTGGCGGCGACCGATCTCACTGACTTTATTGATCGCCCCGCCGGTAAATTATCCGGCGGCATGAAGCAAAAACTCGGCCTGTGCTGTGCGCTGATTCATGATCCAGATCTATTGATTCTGGATGAGCCGACCACCGGTGTCGATCCCTTATCACGTCGGCATTTTTGGGATTTGATTGAGCAAGTACGCAGTGACCGTCCGCATCTGACTTTGCTGGTGGCCACTGCCTATATGGAAGAAGCAGCGCAATTTGAGCACTGTTTGATGATGGACTGCGGCCGCTTAATTGCCTCAGGTGCCACGCAAGAGTTGGCCGCGGTGACGCCGAGCGGTAAATTGGATGATGCCTTTACTCATTATCAAGGTGCTAGCGCAACGGGTGTGGAACCTCTGAAAATGACAGCGTTCGCGCCTGAAAGTCATGAAGTGGCGATTAAAGCCACGGATCTGACCTTGCGCTTTGGTGATTTTACTGCAGTGCATAAAGTCAGTTTTGAAATTGAGCGTGGTGAGATTTTTGGTTTTTTAGGCTCCAATGGTTGCGGTAAAACCACCACCATGAAGGTGCTGACAGGCTTGTTGCCAGCCACTGAAGGTGAAGCGTGGCTGTTGGGTAAACCTGTGGATGCCAATGATTTAGCCACCCGTAAGCGGGTGGGCTTTATGTCGCAAAGCTTCTCACTGTATGGCGAGTTGACCGTGCAGCAAAACCTTGAGCTGCATGCGCATTTATTTGATATTCCCAAAGATATTGGCGCGCAGCGGGCGCAAGCACTGATTGAGCGTTTTGATTTAGGCCCTTATACCGATGAGCAAGCCGGCGCTTTACCTTTGGGGCTGCGCCAGCGTTTATCCTTAGCGGTGGCAGTGATTCATGAGCCCGAAGTATTGATTCTGGATGAGCCAACCTCAGGTGTTGACCCTGCGGCACGGGATGATTTCTGGCGCTTGTTATTTGAATTGTCCCGTGAACAAGGCGTAACAATTTTTCTTTCTACGCACTTTATGAATGAAGCCGAGCGTTGTGATCGTATTTCACTGATGCATGCCGCTAAAGTGCTGGCAGTGGGCACTCCGGCTGAGCTGCAGCAGCAGTTTTCCGGTGAGACCTTGGAAGATGCCTTTGTCACCTGCTTGCAAGAGGCGCAAGGTTTAACCGATCAAGAGACTGAGGTCGTTAGCACGGCCACCGAAGCGCTAACCTCCACACCGCCGCGCGGATTTAGTTTACGGCGCACCCGTGCTTTAGCTGTGCGTGAGAGCAAAGAGCTGCTGCGAGATCGCGTGCGCCTCTGGTTTGCGCTATTGGGTGCGGTGTTTATGATGATTATTCTGGGCTTTGGTATTTCCTTAGATGTGGAAGATTTAGCCTTTGCTACCCTTGATCAAGACAATACGGCGCAAAGTCGCGCTTACTTGGAGGCGTTTCGCGGTTCCCGCTACTTTGCTGAGCGTGAACCTTTAGCTAATATGCAAGATTTACATGCGCGCTTGCAGCGTGCTGATATTAAGTTAGCTATTGAGATTCCAGCGGGTTTTGGTCGGGATTTATATGCCGGTCGCCACCCTGAAGTGGGAGTATGGCTGGATGGGGGCTCGCCATTCCGTGCTGAAACCAGTCGCGGTTATGTCGAAGCAGTCCACCAAGACAGCCTACAGCGCTTACGTGATGAAGGCAGCGCGGCCATACCTGCGTTGGCACAATCAGCTCATTTAGAAACCCGTTTTCGCTATAACCAAGATGTAAACAGCGTCAATGCGATTGGCCCTGGGGTGATGGCGCTAATTTTGGTGTTTATCCCGGCCATGTTGACCGCGTTAGGTGTGGTACGCGAAAAAGAACTGGGCTCGATAACCAACTTTTACGCAACACCACTGACTCGATTAGAGTTTTTGCTAGGTAAACAAGTGCCGTATTTGGCAGTGAGTTTGCTCAATTTAGCGCTCTTGGTCGGGATTAATATTTGGCTGTTTGATGTGCCATTGAAAGGCAGCGGCTTTGCCTTAGCGGTCGGTGGTGTGCTTTATGTATTAGCCACTACCAGTTTTGGTTTGCTGGTCTCGACGGTGACGAAAACGCAAATCGCGGCGATTTTAGGCACTATGATTTTAACCACTTTGCCGACTATTCAGTTCTCCGGTTTGATTACTCCGCGCTCATCGTTAGACGGTGGTGCAGCCTTGATGGGGGTTTTATTCCCCGCTGGATACTTCCTCGATATTGCCGTGGGTACCTTTACTAAAGCGTTGAATTTGCGTGATCTATGGCTACAATGTTTGGTGTTGCTGGGCTTTTTCTTAGCCTTTACCGGCTTAAGCCTGATGCTTTTGAAAAAGCAGGAGGTTTAACTGATGAATAAGCTCTCTCATATTTACCGCTTAGGCATTAAAGAACTGATCAGCCTGCGTTATGACTCAGTTTTGCTGCTGTTTATGTTGTATGCCTTCAGTGCTGCTATTTATATGCCAGCGTCTGGTTCATCGGTGGGTGTGCACAATGCCAGTGTGGCGATTGTCGATGAAGACGACAGCCGCTTGTCCCGCCAGTTAGCCGAAGTATTACGCCCGCCAGAGTTTCAAACTCCAGTCATGTTGCCCTATGCACAGATTGACGAAGTGCTGGATAGCGGCCGCTATACTTTTGTGATTAATGTGCCGGTGGGCTTTCAAGCAGATTTATTGGCTGGTAAACAACCTGAATTGCAGGTGAATGTGGATGCGACTGCCATGAGCCAAGCTTTTATGGGCGCGGGCTATATGGGGCGTATTTTTCAGCGAGAGTTGCAGCAACTCAGTGGCGGGGTAAGTGAGCAGCCGATTAAGCTGACCACACGTGCGCTGTTTAACAGCAATATGCAAAGCGGCTGGTTTTTGGCCATTATTCAGATTATCAATAACGTTACTATTTTAGCGATTTTGCTCACCGGTACAGCGCTCTTGCGGGAGCGTGAACATGGCACCTTGGAGCACTTATTGGTGCTGCCACTGACTGCGTTTGAGATTATGTCGGCAAAAATTTGGACGAGCTTAGTGGTTGTGGTGTTTTGCACTTGGCTGTCGCTGGAGCTGATTGTGAAAAAAGCTCTGGGTGTGCCTTTAGCTGGTTCTATGCTGTTGTATTTGTTTGTCACAGGGTTGTATTTATTTGCCTGTACGTCGCTCGCAGTGTTTTTAACCACCTTGGCGCGCTCGATTCCGCAGTTTGGCCTACTGGCCATTCCAGTGGTGATGCCGATGATGTTGTTATCGGGCGGTACGACGCCATTGGATAGTATGCCGCTGTGGTTGCAGTCGGTGATGCAGTTGTCGCCTACCACGCACTTTGTCAGCCTATCTACCGCGATTTTATTTAGGGATGCAGGCATGGCTTTGGTCTGGCCAGAAATGTTGGCATTAACGGCGATTGGCGTGGTGTTTTTCTTGGTGGCGTTGCTGCGCTTTAGACGCAGTTTAACCTCTTAGATGTGGCGGTTAGCTTGAGCAGCTGGCTGTTCATCACGCTTAGATCGTATCGAAATCTAAGCGTGATGAAAGCGCTGACAGAGATCTGTTGCGTCAGCGCTTAGAGATGGGTTTAGTACCAGCGCTTCTCGCCTTCAGGGCGTTGCTTAAAGCGTTTCATGGTCCACATATACTGATCAGGCCAGCGTTGTACATAGCTGGCCAGTACATCACTCATAGCGCCTACCGCGATCTCGGTATCAGTGCTGTACATCTCATCTGGCGCGGCTTCTAAAATGACTTTAAAACCGCTGCCGTCTTCAAGACGAATCGCATGCAAAAACACTGCGCTGACTTTATCTTGCTTGCCACCGAGCATCCCCGCAACAAACTTACTGGTCAGTGCTGTAGTGCCTAGAAAGGGTACAAATATACCTGAACTGCGACTCGGTTCTGGATCGGCAGGAATACCCACTGAACCACCGGCGCGTACTTCTTTAATCACGCTAATAATGCCTTCACGCGTCGACGGAGCCACGCGGTTACCTTGCTGTACACGCTGAGTTTTCAGCAAGTCGTCCAAGGCTTTAAGTTTGGGAGGGCGGTAAAAAATAATTGGCTTACATTGCGCGCAATAGAAGTGATTAAGCACTTCCCAGTTGCCGAGATGGCTGGTAATACCGACAACACCTTTGCCGCTGGCCAGGGCTTCTTGTAATATTTCTAAACCTTCAACTTCGCGCACATACTGCAAGGTTTTTTCCGGTGGCCAAATCCATGCGCAAGCGCTTTCGGTAAAGGATTTAGCAATACCTTTGAGACTGCGACCTGTCAGTTGATCCACTTCTTCAGTGTTTAACTCTGGAAAACAGTGGCTGATATTAAGACGAGCGATTTCACGCGAGCGGTTGGGTATTTTCCACATCAACCACCCCGCAGCGCCGCCTAAAGCCTGCACGCCGCGCCACGGTAATAGCGCAATCAGTTTTAAAGCACCCAGTGCTAGCTTACCTTTTAAGGCTTCCACGTATGACCCCAAAGTCAGTATCAAACGCACTAAGTTACTGGATTTCGCGGATTAAGTCAGCAGGCAAAACTTAAGTGAGCTTTTGCCATAGTGCGTAATGCACTTGTCCGCTGCGTTTTTCACGATGCAAACGCCAAGTGTTTGGTACGCCTAAACTTGAGGGTGCTTGCTCACTTTCAGTGTAAATCCACGCGCGCTCATTCAGCCAGTTATTGGCTTCGAGCAATTCACAGCTCTGTAATAACAGGTCTTGGTGAAAGGGTGGATCGAGCAGAACAATATCGAAGCCTTGCTCTGCGCTGTTAGCCAAATAATCCAAGGCATCTGCGCGCAGTACCTTGGCATGATCACAGTCTAAAATCTCAAGATTACGCCGTAGATTATTGATGGCTGCAGTGTTTAAATCCAAGGCAATCCCCGAGCTGGCACCGCGTGACAACGCTTCGAGAAACAATGCGCCACTGCCAGTAAAGGCGTCTAATACTCGCGCACCACCAATATAGGATGCGAGCCAGTTAAATAGCGTTTCCCTTACGCGGTCAGGCGTGGGACGTAGGCCAGGCCCATCCGGAACTGTGAGTTTACGTGAGCGCCATTCGCCGCCAATAATGCGTATTTGGCTGGTGTCGGAAGCGGCCGCTTGAGGTTTTTTAGCCATCAGTGTTGGCGCTCCACGGCGGTGGGTTGCTCTGAGCGCTCAACCGGCTCAGGTAAAGGTAATTGCTCAACCGTTGGGCCGGCAGTGACAATCACTAACTGGTCAGAATTGAGATGACGCTGAAAGGCGGCGTGTACATCTTCTACGCTGAGCTTTTGCAGGTCTTGCATAAAGTCATTCATCCAGGTCAATGGCATATTGTAGAAACCCATCGCTGCCAGTTGACCGACAATGGCTGAGTTACTGGCAGCGCTGAGTGGGAAGCTGCCGAGGCTTTCGCGTTTAGCATTGGCCAGTTCGGTTTCAGTTGGGCCATTGGCAATATAGTCACGCAATAAATCCTGTACTAACTGCAAAGTGACTTCACTGAGTTGCGCGCGGGTTTGCACATTAATCATAAAGGGCCCAGCAGCTTGCATGGGGCTTAAGCCGGAGTAGATACCGTAGGTCAGGCCACGTTTTTCACGCACTTCTTCCATTAAACGCGTACCAAAACCACCGCCACCGAGAATCTGATTGCCTAAAAATAGCGCAGGATAGTCAGGGTCGCCACGTTTAACCGCCAGTTGTGCCAGCAGGATATGGGTTTGTGTGGAGGGAAACTCAATATGCGTTTTAGACGCTATATTAGCTTTAGGCTTGGCTGTAACGGCGGCTGCCGTGCCGCGCGGTAAACGAGCGGATACTTTTTCACTGATGGCTTTAGCTTGCTCGAGGGTTAAATCACCGACCAAGGCAATCTGTGCATTGTGGGCGTTGTAGTAAGTGCGGTGAAAATCTTGTAACTGCTGACGAGTCAGTGCCGGTACAGATGTGGCATCACCGGAGCTGGGGTTGGCGTACGGATGCTCGCCATAGAGCTTTTCAAATAGGGCTAACGAAGCGAGTTTACCGGGGTTTTGTTTTTCGTATTCAAAGCCTGCCAGTAATTGGTTTTTAATCCGTGCCAAGGAGTCGGCGGGGAAACTGGGTTGCGCCGCAATCTGGCTAAACAATTCTAACGCCGGTGCGCTGAGTTTAGGATCACTCAGGCTACGTAAGCTGATCACCGCCATATCGCGGTAGGAGCCACTGGAAAAATTGGCGCCAAGGTCTTCAAACTGTGTAGCAATTTGCCCAGCATTGAGTGCGCCGGTGCCCTCATCCAGCATGGCGCTGGTCAGATTAGCTAAACCGTAGGCGTGCTGATCTTTACTGCTGCCCGCGGCAAAAGTTAAGCGCAAATCAAACATGGGTAATTCAGGCGCGGCCATAAACAGCACTTTTGTGCCGGCAGTGGTGTGCCACTCCTGAATATCCAGAGTGCGGGTCACCGGATCATGTTGAGACAATGCGGCTAAACTGCTGATGCGCTGTTCGGCGCTGCTCGATTGCAGTGAGGCGGTGCTGTTTAAGTTGCTGCAACCGACACTCATCAGTAGCGCTGCACTGATTAAGCTGGTGCTCAGCATACGCAGGGCCATCATGGACGTGCCTCCTCTGGGTAAACATAACCTGTGGTCAGTCGAGTTTTCGTAAAGAATGTCTTCGCTGCTGCTTGAATATCTGCAGGTGTCACCGCTTCTAAAGCTGCTAAGTCAGTGTCTTGAATGCGCCATGAGAGGCCAACACTTTCCAGCTGACCAATTTGCGTGGCTTGGCTGGTGATTGAGTCTTGTGCATAGACTTCTGCAGCCACCACTTGCGCACGCACACGGGCTAATTCGGCGGCGGTTGGCGGTGTATCTTGCAGTTGCTTGAGTTGCTGCCATAAGCCGGTTTCAACCTCAGCGATGGTTTTGTCTTTTTGCACATTGGGCGTAGCAGATAAGATAAATAAGCTGTCGCCCCGTGAGAAAGCGTTGTACCAAGCCGATGCTCCAGCCACTAACTCTTGCTCACGTACCAGTTGTGTGGGAATACGACTGCTGCTGCCACCGTCTAGTAAAGCGCCAATTAAGCGCAGCGCATGCACTTCGGTGGCGTTTTTGCTGCTGGCGAGGCTGGGTACATTAAAGCCCATCATGACGCTGGGTAACTGGGTTTTGAGATATAGAGTGATACTGCGTTCGCCCGGCTCATCCAGTTCCAGTGGTTGTTTGGCTGCAGGAGTAGGGCGCGCAGGGATTTTGGCAAAGTAGCGGGTGACTAAGGTTTTGATCTCATCGGGCTGTACATCACCGACAATCACTAAAGTAGCGTTATTGGGTGCATACCAGCGTTCATGCCATTCACGTAAATCAGCAATGGTCATCCGATCCAGATCATGCATCCAGCCAATCGTTGGAATATGGTAGCCGCTGGCAGGATAGGCTAAAGCTTTAAAACGCTCATAGGCTAAGCCGCTGGGACGATCATCGGTGCGCATACGGCGCTCTTCTTTGATCACCTCGATTTCACGGATAAACTCATCTTCCGGCAAGGTCAGGCTAGCGAGTCGATCGGCTTCCATTTCTAAGGCGATTTCTAAGCGGTCACTGGCCAGCACTTGATAGTAAGCCGTGTAATCGTCACTGGTGAAGGCGTTTTCTTCAGCACCCAGTTCACGTAAAATGCGTGATGATTCACCTGGGCCTAATTTGCTGCTACCTTTGAACATCATATGTTCCAAGGCATGGGCTAAGCCGGTGCTGCCTGGGGTTTCGTAGCTGGAGCCGACTTTATACCAAAGTTGGCTGACGGCAACGGGCGCGCGGTGGTCTTCGCGAACGATCACCTTAAGTCCGTTGTCCAAACTAAATTCGGTGGTTGCGCTTTGCGCGATTGCAGGTGTGATAAATGTACTGGAAAGAAATAGGGCGATGTAACCTAAGTATATTTTCATATATTGACCTTTTAAACTGCGCTCTGAGTTTAGCTACCAAGTGCCTAGAAGTGCTAGGATACGCAACCATTTTATTAACAACCATATCTGTGTGGCATTTACTGTAAATCAATACAGATAGGGTGAACTGCTGAGAAAGCCTATTCTATGTTTGGTTCCGGCGACGACAAAAAATCAAAACAACCAGCGCCTGACGCTGATTCCGAATTATCGACAGACCAACAGGATGATGCTGCACCTGCAGCCCCTGTAAAAAAAGGTCTATTTTCATGGTTTGGCCGCAAAAAAGCACAGCCTAAAACTGAGCAGCCACCTGCTGTTGAGCCTACGCCAGTTGCTGAGCCTGAGCCAGTTGCAGAAATAGAGCCGTCTGCCCCAGAGCCTGAAGCAGAGCCGGTTATCATTTCTGCGCCAGAGCCAGAGCCAGAGCCAGAGCCAGAGCCAGAGCCTGTGGTTGAGCCAGAGCTGCCAGTAGAAGTAACTGAGCCCGCTGTTGAGCCGGAGTTGCCGGTAGAAAGCGCAGAGCCAGTTGTGGCGGCAGTGGTTGAGCCTGAAGTTGAGCCAGAAGCTGTCTCTATACCTGAGCCACCTGCGCAAGCTGAGCCTGAACAGGTTGTTGCTAAGCGGTCACGCTTTAATATCTTTGCGAGTCGAGATGTTGTTGCGCCTGCTCCTGTAGCAGAACCTGAACCTGAACCTGTTGTAGTTGCAGAAGTTGAACCAGAGCCAGAACCTGAAGTCGACGCAGGCGCTGATGTGCCAGCCTTGGCCGCTAACTTAGCCGGGCAAAGTAAACCCCAAGGCAATAAATTCGGTTGGTTTGCTCGCCTTAAACAAGGTTTAGCTAAAACCAGCTCCAGCCTTGGCGAAGGCATGGCCAGCTTGTTCCTTGGCAAAAAAGAAATTGATGACGATTTATTGGAAGAGCTGGAAACACGCTTGCTGATGGCTGACGTGGGTATGGAAGCAACCACCGCAATTATGGATAACCTCACTCGCCGTGTGGCGCGTAAAGAGTTGGCCGATAGCGGTGCGTTGTACCAAGCTTTGCAAGTGGAAATGGCCGATTTACTGCGTCCGGTTGAGCAACCCATGGTGGTGCCAACCAGCAGCAAGCCCTATGTGATTTTAGTGGTGGGCGTGAATGGTGCGGGTAAAACCACCACCATTGGTAAATTAGCGCAGCGCCTGCAAAACGAAGGCAAAAAAGTCATGTTAGCGGCCGGTGATACCTTCCGTGCTGCCGCAGTTGAACAACTGCAAGTCTGGGGTGAGCGCAATAAAATCCCAGTGATTGCTCAGCACACCGGTGCCGACTCTGCGTCAGTGATTTTTGATGCGGTACAAGCTGCACAGTCGCGTGGTATGGATGTGTTAATTGCTGACACTGCCGGACGTTTGCACACTAAAGACAATCTAATGGAAGAACTGCGCAAAGTAGCGCGGGTCATGGGGCGTCTGGATGAGAGTGCTCCGCATGAAGTGTTATTAGTGCTGGACGCTGGTACCGGACAAAATGCCATTAACCAAGCGCGTCATTTTAATGAAACCATTCCTGTGACGGGTTTAGCGTTAACTAAACTGGATGGCACGGCCAAAGGTGGCGTTATTTTTGCCTTAGCTAAGCATTTTCAAATTCCCGTACGCTATATTGGTGTGGGTGAAGGCATTGATGATTTACGTGATTTTGTTGCCGATGATTTTGTTCAAGCACTGTTTGCCGAGAAAGATTCTGAATGATCCGATTTGAGCAGGTCGAAAAACGCTACCCCAACGGTCATGTCGGCTTACATGAGTTAAGTTTTCGCGTGCGCCGTGGCGAGTTTTTATTTGTCACCGGTCATTCGGGGGCCGGTAAAAGTACCATGCTGCGTTTGTTGCTAGCGATGGAGCGCCCGACCAGCGGTAAACTGTTGTTAGCTGGGCAAGACTTATCCAAAATCACTAATTCACAGATTCCGTTTCTACGTCGGCAAATTGGCGTAGTGTTTCAGAATCACCAGTTGCTGTTTGATCGCAGTGTGTTTGCCAATGTGGCGCTGCCATTACAGATTCTGGGCTTGCCGCAAGAAGAAATTAACCAGCGCGTCAGCTTAGCGCTGGATCGCGTCAGTTTAAAAGATAAAGCTCTGCAAGCACCGTCGGACTTATCCACAGGCCAGCAGCAGCGTGTCGGTATTGCTCGCGCTATTGTGCATCAGCCGGCTTTATTGCTGGCCGATGAGCCCACCGGTAACTTAGACCCGCGTTTAGCGGCAGAAATCATGTCTGTATTTGAAGATATTAATCAACTCGGCACCACCGTATTAATCGCCAGTCATGACTTGGCATTAATTGCGCGTATGCGTCAGCGTATGCTGACCTTGCAGCGTGGCCGTTTAATTGGCGATGGAGAGGCTGTTTAATGTGTTCTGCCCGAGTTACGCCTGATCAACCTGGCGAGCGCGTTGGCGCTACATCCAAGAATCAAGTTGCTGATAGCCTGTCGGATACCCGTGGTTTTCGTCATCAATTCCGTGCATGGGTGGAAAACCATCGAGCCAGTTGCAGCGACAGTGTCAGCCGTTTAGTTCGCCAGCCATTGGGTAGTTTTTTTACCTGTTTAGTGATGGCTGTAGCGTTAAGCTTGCCGATGGGTTTGGCATTGTTGCTGGAAAACGTCAGTCAGCTGGGAGGCTCATGGCAGCGCGCTGCGCAAATTTCATTGTTTCTAGAGCTGGATGCGGGCGACACCTACGGTGAGGTGCTACGCGATAAAATTGCTGAGCATCAACATGTCGCTGAAGCACAGTGGATCAGTCGTGAACAGGCATTGGCGGAGTTTCAAGAGCAATCAGGCTTAGGTGATGCGCTGCGTGAATTACCCGATAACCCCTTGCCCGGCAGTATCTTAGTCACCCCTGAAGTGATTGATAAAGACACCCTAGTGGCGCTGCTGGATGAGCTGAAAAATATGCCCAAGGTACATCAAGCCCAGTTGGATTTGATGTGGATTGAGCGTTTAGCGGCGATTTTGCAGATGGGTGAACACTTTATTTTTGCTTTATCGGTGATGCTGATTGCCGCGTTACTCTTGGTGGTGGGCAATACCATTCGACTGCATATTGAAAACCGCCGCATTGAAATCGAAGTGATTAAGCTGGTCGGTGGTACCGATGGTTATGTGCGTCGGCCGTTTTTATATATGGGCGTTTTATACGGTTTAGTCGGCGGTATCTTGGCTTGGCTGCTGTTGGCCTTTGGCTTTGAGTGGCTGAATGAGTCGGTGGTACAGCTGGCGCAACTGTACGGCAGTGAATTCAGTTTATCCGGCGTACCAATCGAGGATGGCTTTTCATTATTACTTGGTGCAGTATTACTGGGTTACATCGGTGCTTGGTTAGCTGTAGCACGGCACTTGCGGGAATTATCACCGCGATAGTTGTAAAGCATTATAGGATAAGGGTTTGCGCATATTTTTGCAGCGCAGTAAATGGAACTTTTCGGCGTTATTGTCATC
>DASRNZ010000095.1:0-16966 GCA_035647155.1 Thiopseudomonas sp. | reverse complement strand
GACGCACGCAGGACAGTTGGACGCAGTTTCATGTGGATAAGAAACAAGAAGCTGAGTTTGGCGATGGTGCTAAGCAGGTGCCAGCGGGTCTGCCAGGGGAGTTTCAACCCAAGTTTAAGAAGTCTGAAACCGCACTGTCAGGCGCAACACGTTTTGGTGATTTAGGCGTGTTTGCTGGCTACAGTGAAAAGCAAGCCAAAATTAAGCAAAAGCAAATTCTGACTCTTGATATACCTCAGTTGATTGCAACAGGAAAAGCATTTAAATCTGGCGAAGAAAAAAGCCTAGATCGTCACTCACGTTATGCCGTGGTGCGTGCCGACTTACTGGATCGTGAATATGATCTGAATGCATCCCTAGCTTATAGTGATTACAGCGAAGACAGTTTTATTATTAACTATCTGGATTCTGACTTTGCAGGCAAGCATAACGGCCTTAATCTGAGTGTGAACTTTGGCCAAATGCTTGGTCAGACCAAGATGGATTTAAACGTTAATGCGGGAATCAGTACCGACGAGCGTGATTTCAAAAACAATACCCTAGATCAGTATAGAAGCGCATCGCCTTATGGTCAGGGCCTGATTGGTGGTTATGGTGAGCTGGCCAACACTCAAGATAGCATTGGCTCAACATTGGGTTTCACTACACCTGTTAATGAGCAGATCAATTTTAAGTATGGCGGCGAATTTAAGTGGTCTGCTTATGAGCAAGATCGAGCCAATGACTTTATTTATAACGAGTACACACTGGATTTTACCCAGCCTTTACCACCTCCCTCCGGTATGGGCTATTGGCAACCTGAAGATCATTTTTTTAGTACGCAAACTGTCTACGGTAAAGGGAAAGTCAAATTCACTAACCTCAATCTTTCCTCTTATGCTGAATTAGAAGGTGATTATGACCGCTTCTTTTGGCGTGGTGGTCTGCGCTTGGAGCGTGATGGTTGGCTGAAAAACACCAACTGGGCACCACGTTTTTTAGCTGGTGTGTATTTGGATGACAACAAAGCCTACCAAGCGACCATAGGTGCTAACCGCTATTACGGAAAATCATTTCTCTCTTATCGTTTACGTGAAAAAGAGCGCCGCAATATCACTAAGCGCACTCGCACAACAGCCAATGCTGATTGGGAAGTGGTTAACCTAAGTCAAGAGTGGCAGTACCGTGACCTCAGCACGCCTTATGATGAGGAGTACAGTATTGGTTTGTTTGGTCCAGCACTTGCAGGTCAAGCAGGCTTACAGTTGGTACAGCGTCGTGGGCGTAATCAAATTCGTACCACAACAGATGAAGTCACAGGTATTAAATCATTTGATAACCCAGGCTCCAGCGACACTTATCAAGTGGATCTATTTTGGCGTTCACAAACACTGCCTTTTGCGGGTATGGATTGGACCGTTAACTCAGCACTAGCATGGATGGATAAAAAAACTGATAGTCGCTTAGGTAACAGCACCGGTGGCTACTTATCCACGACCACCTCCAGTGAAGATGTGATTTATAAAGGTAAGCGTATCAGTCGTGATGACTTGCCTGCGGCAGACTTTGCTGTACCTATTACCGCTAACTTTGATTTAATCACTCAAGCCTTTAACGACCGCTTATTTGTACGTAACTCACTGTCGCTCACCGATGGCTACCGCTATATCAAATCTTTAGGCAAAAAAACTGTGCCGGGTTCTACTGATAGATTAGATGGCTACGATATTGAGAAACAAGGCGCTACAGCCCGTTGGGATATGAGTGTGGAATATCAGTTATTAGCTGGCCCAAGCTCGCCTTATATCCGCACTGACTTAATCAACGTATTGGATAGCAAAAACGTTATCAGCGCTGAAGGCAACACTCAGCTCTTTGGTGTAGGCCGCCAGTATTGGTTGGAGTTGGGATACCGCTTCTGATGTCTAGCTTTGCAAATATTAAATATGGTATTTGCATCGTCAGCAGCGTATTGCTGCTTAATCTAAGCGCTAGTGCGCAAGCATCTAGCGCCGACACCAGCGATATAATCGCTCAGTATCGCAGCGGCCAAGCCTATTGGCCGCCAGCGACTATCGAAGCGGGGGTGAGTCATCAACCGCTACGCGCCATAGGCACACCGCCCACTGCGCCCGCAGATAATCCAATCACTGACACCAAACGTGAACTGGGCAAGCATCTATTTTTTGATCGACGCTTATCAGCCTCAAAACAAATTGCCTGCGCGAGTTGTCATGATCCTGATTTAGGCTGGGCCGATGGGCGTAAAACCTCAATCGGACATAACCGCCAACAAGGTCTGATCAATGCGCCAACAGTGGTCAATAGTGCTTGGCTGACCGATGTGTTTTGGGACGGCAGAGTGCAATCATTGGAAGAACAAGTGGTCGCCAGCTGGACCAATCCTATTGAGATGGCGGCTGATACACAGCGTATTAGCAGCGAACTGCAAAATACACAAAGCTATCCTGATCTCTTTGTACGCGCATTTGGCACACACACCATTACTGAACTACGCGTGGCACAAGCCATCGCTACGTTTATGCGCACTTTAAATATGACATCTACGCCATTTGATCAATTTATGGCGGGTGATACTGCAGCTCTAAGTGACGAGGCTATCGAAGGTTTGCATCTGTTTCGCACCAAGGCACGTTGCATTAACTGCCACCATGGTGAACAACTCAGCGACAGTGGTTATCACCATCTGGGCACATCATTTCATAATTTTGGCGACTTCCAAGGGCGCTATAGATTCACACAGCAACCTGAGGATGTTGGTGCTTTTCGCACGCCTTCACTGCGTGGTGCTGCAGCTACTGCACCCTTTATGCACAATGGTTTTGTTGCGGATTTGGACGCATTGCTCTCAATGTACAATATGGGTTGGTGGCAAAATGCAGAGTTAGAGGACAAAGGTAATGATATCCCCACGGCGCGCTTATCTCCGCTGATTAAGCCATTGGACTTAACTCCTGTGGAGTTGCTGGCGCTCAAGTCTTTTATACTGAGTTTGAATGGCGGTATGCCGTGGATGGCGATGCCACAAGAGTTGCCTTAGTGTTGTGTGAGAGGGTGTCTTGAGGGTTTTTCTGGTTTCTAAGTTTGGCTGTGCAGACCTAGTGGGTTATGCGTTTTTTTGCTGTGGCTGGGTCAATGGTAAGCAGATTAATGCTTGTAGCCTCAGGTCTAAGGCAGCTGCGCTTAGACCTGAGGTTGATCGGGTTTAGAACTGATAGGTTGCCGAGACGCGAACATCACGTCCTGTTTCTGCAACGATGCCGGTTGCACCGCTATATAAGGTTGTGTGCTCAGCGTATTTCTTATCAAGCAGGTTATGCACTGCAAGGTTCAGGGTTAAGTTTGCTACAGCCATTGGCTGCCATTCTGATTGCAAGCTGTGCACCATATAGCCAGCACGCTTAGGTTCATTTTTAGGCACGCTGGTTAAACGTTTGACTGCAGTCATGGTGTAACCAAAGCCTAGCTCATCAGTTGCTTGCCATTGGTTATCCCAGGTTAAACGATCGCCTTGGGATGCCACTGAGCGGCGTACTGTTCCTACTGCTTTACCGTCACGCTTGGTGTCATTGAGCGCAATGTTAAGATTGGTGCTGTAAGCGTTTAACGCCCAGCCTGCATTGAGTGCCCAGCCTTTGATAATAACTGGCTTGGCGGCGCTACCGGCTGCTAAACACGTTGCTGGGTTGCTATTGGGTGCAATACTACCCGCACCAGGACCAATACACAGTGCTGGAGCACCACCACTGCCTGGCATTTCAATTAGATTATTTAGGCGGGTTTGGAAGTATTTTAAAGTGATATGGGTTTGGTCGTTGTTGCTAATAAAGCTGCTTGAGTTGAATTTTAGACCCACTTCTTTTTGTACCGATGATTCAGCTTTAAGCGACCCCGTTGATACTTTTGTATTGTTGTTGATGCGGCCAAGAAATCCGATTGGAATTGTCCCTGAGGCGCTGACGGACTCTTTGTAGCCAGCAAAAGCTGACCAGTTGTCATGCAACTGATATTCAGCAAAAATATTGGATGAGATCTCACTGCTATCTAATTTTAGATGGCCATAATCTGAACTGAAATCATCTAAGCGTAAGCCCACAGATAATGTCAGTTGGTCAATTTGCACGCGATCATTGATAAAAACGCCTAGATTTTTATTGGTAAAGTCGACGGCGGCGCCATTGAGTCCAAGGATAGGATTGGGGTTGTTTAGTTTTTGAGTGCTACCTTCCTCCTTAAACCAGTCCAGTCCAGTGGTGAGTTGGTGCTCAATAGAGCCTAGAGCGAAAGAGGCCGTATTTTTAGCGGTAAAGCCGTTTTCTTTAGTTGAAATGGGCTTGACGGCTGATCCTGGGTATTTAAATTCGTTTTCATTACGATAAGCATTAAATGTCCAATTTAATAGCGGATTATCTGCTTGGTAGCGGTGCTCCATAGTGTAGGTGTCACGCTCTGATATTTGGCGCATGGGTACGGATGGACCGGTTGGGTTATCGGGTAAGTAACCCGCATCGCTACCATTACTACCGCGAGCGTACACGCCTGCATCAGTGTGTCGGTTAGCACCAAAACGTAAGCTGTGGCCAGCAACATCGAGCATGCTGAGCTTAATCATATAGTCGCGATCTTGGCCGGCTGAACGCTTAACCCGATCACCACCGCCAATACGATAGTCGTCACGGTTTATCGCAGAAACGTGGGCTAACACATCAAGGTGTTCATGGGGCAGCGCATAAGCAGTGAGGCCACCCAGTTTGGCTTTGTCTGCGCCTTGATAGCCTGTACGGAGACGGGCACCTACTTGCTCGCCGTCACGTAATAAATCCTGTGCATCGACTGTGGTCATTTGGATGCTGCCGCCTAAAGCTCCGGCACCGTTATCAGCACCCGCTCCGGCTTGGACATCAACGCGTTTCAGTAACGTGGGGTCAACATATGACATGCCACCGCGGTGTTGGAATAAATTACGGCCCTGACGTGCACCATCGATGGTGATATTGAGGTTGCTGCCTTCTACACCATTTAAGTAAATACGTTGTGCGTTAGCACCACCACCACCCACACTCACCTCGGTGTTATGGCGGAAGATATCTTGCATGGTTGCCGCAAGGTTTCGCTTTAGATGCTCCGGCTGACTCTCTTCTGCAGCGCCCACCACTTGCCCTTGTGGCAAGGTGATGTGTTGCTCATCAGCCAATGCTGCGGTGGACAAGCCGATGGGTAGTGTTGCTAATCCAAATAAAAGGGCATGTTTTAGGTGTGTCGACATTGAGAAAGCTCGCTAATAAATATAATATAATGAGAAGTGTTATCATTATCGTTTATTAATTAGCTTGGTCTAGATGCGTTGAGTAGACACTGCGTTGCATAAAATGGAATGTTGATGAATCAATTTGAAGCGCTGAACGCGTTAATAGCTTTGGAAGAGCGCGGTAGCCTGACTGCATCTGCTGAGTTTTTGAATATACCCAAGTCAACTTTAAGCCGGCGTATTTCTAAGCTTGAGGAATTACTCTGTGCACGTTTAACTTTTGAGGAGAAGGGGCGCTTAAGTTTATCTAAAGCGGGTCTGTGCTATGTCGGTTACGCGCGTAAAATATTAAATTTAGCCAGTGAGAGCCAGGCCGCTTTACAGCGTTTTTCGCATGAAGTCAGTGGTGAAATTAAAGTGCAGTTGTGTGCAGATTTAACCAATGGCTGGATTGTGACTGTATTAAATGAGTTTATACGAAGCTACCCACAGGTTCGGCTGAGCGTGAATCGTGTTGGGGCTTTAGCTGATTTGTCTGCAAACAATGATGTGTTGTTAGCTTGCGGCCCGCAGCCGAATATTGAGGGGTTCCGTGCTATTGAGTTGGGCGCATGGGAACGCAAACTCTATAGGGGTCGCAAGCAGGCGTTGAGCTGTGCGAGTAGCGCAGATATTGAACAGCTTCAACAGATGCCATGGATTGTAAAAACGGGTGATCCCGATACGGTTTGCTTGGTACATAAACAGACTGCAGAGCAATACAGTTTTCAGCATCGTGCTCGTTTGCAGGTGGAATCGCTGAGTATGCTGACCGATGCTTTGGTGCAAGGTTATGGCATTGGCTTATTGCCGTGCTGGGTTGCTGAATGCGAACGTTATGGTCGCTGTAATGAGCTCCAGTCTTGTTTGCCGGACTGGAGCGTAGAGCCATTGCTGTTTTCGGCGTATGTACCTCAGCACGACACATCCTATTCGATCAGGATGTTTATTGCGTTTTTACAGCAGCATGTACCGGAAAATTGGGCGTTAAAGCATCAGCATTTGGCGTAGCGAATGTGGGCGAGCTGTCTGTTGTGTTGGCTGTGTAGGTTAAGCGATACATGATATTGCCAATAACTTCATTCAGTAGCGCAGTGGTGTGCCACATGGACTTGCTTTCAGGCATCCAACCCTTGAGTGGGCGGCCATTGGCACCGCTTAAAAAGCCAACGGGTGCGCTGACCACTTCAAAACCAAACTGTTCATAGCTCCAGCGTGAGCGTGGCATATGCCAAGCTTGAGTCACCAGTACCACGCGCTGAATACCTTCGGCTTGTAATATTTTGGCGGTGTATTTAGCATTTTCCCAAGTGGTGCGGCTTTCGCCTTCGAGCCAGCGCGCTGTTATGCCAAAATCTTGCTCTAAGCTATCGGCCATAATCTGTGCTTCACTGGGTGGCTGACCACGATGTAAGCCACCCGTGACTAAAATGGGTAAGTTAGAGGCTTTGGCTAAGCGCGCTGCGTAACGCACACGTTGCATGGCCATTAGCGAGGGTTGATCAATCTCCCAAGCCGGATCATTGATTTCGCGGCCGCCGCCGAGGATAACAATCGCATCGGCATGCTGGCCTAGTTCAGGCCATTGCTCGGGTGTCAGCGCCGCTTCTGTCTCTATGGCGCGTGCAGCATATTCAACGCTGATGGGCAGGCTGGTTATATAGAGGCCGCCGATACCGAGTATCAAACTGGTTATGGCTACTTTCGGCCAGCGTTTGCGTAAAACAATACCCAATAGCAGTAGTAATAAGAGGCTGCTGGGTGGAAAGGCCAATTGCTTGATAAGATAACGCCAAGTCATGTGAATACTCTACAGTTGTTATAGTTCATATGCGTATTGTGCACATGTCTTGATTTAGAAGACATCTCAGAGTGCTGCGCTTGACCTGAGTCTGCTGGCTGGGCATGCTTTGCACCAACATTTTAACCCTCTTCTTTGAGTAATAGTGATGAAACTAGAAACGATTGCGCTGCATGTTGGTTACAAGTCTGACCCCACCACAAAATCTGCTGCGGTGCCGATTTATCAAACTACGTCATACACTTTTGATGATACTCAGCACGGTGCTGACCTGTTTGACCTAAAAGTACCGGGCAATATTTATACACGTATTACTAACCCCACCAACGATATTCTCGAAAAACGTGTTGCTGCTTTAGAAGGTGGTGTTGCTGCGTTGGCGATGGCGTCGGGTATGGCGGCGATTACTGCTGCGATTCAGACCATTGCTGAAGTGGGCGATAATATTGTTTCTGTAGCATCACTGTATGGCGGTACTTACAACCTGTTTGCGCACACTTTGCCGCGCCAAGGTTTAGAAGTACGCTTTGCACCGTACAATGATTTAGCTGCCTTAGAAGCGCTGATTGATGACAAAACTAAAGTTATCTTCTGTGAAACGATTGGTAACCCAGCGGGTAATATCGTTGATATTCAAGCGTTAGCTGATATTGCTCACCGCCATGGTGTGCCGTTGATGGTCGACAATACAGTTGCCAGCCCAGTGCTGTGCCGCCCAATTGATTTTGGTGCTGATATTGTGATTCAGTCGCTGACCAAATACATGGGTGGCCACGGTACCACCATTGCTGGCGCAATTATTGATTCAGGTAAATTCCCTTGGGCTGAGCATGCGGATCGCTTCCCATTGTTGAACACGCCTGATGTGTCCTATCACGGTGTGGTCTACACCAAAGACTTTGGTCCCGCTGCATTTATCGCACGTTGCCGTGTGGTGCCGTTGCGTAATATGGGTGCGGCCTTATCACCCTTTAATGCGTTCTTAATTATGCAGGGCATGGAAACACTGTCGCTGCGTATGGAGCGTCACTGTGAAAACGCACAAAAAGTAGCTGAGTTTCTAGAAGCGCACGAACAAGTTGCATGGGTTAACTTTGCTGGTTTACCTAGTCATCCTGATCACGCCATGGCGCAAAAATACATGGGCGGTAAAGCTTCAGCCATTATGTCGTTTGGCATTAAAGGTGGTGAAGCAGCAGGTACTAAGTTTATTGATGCGCTGCAGTTGCTGTACCGCTTGGTGAATATTGGTGATGCAAAATCACTGGCCTGTCACCCAGCCACCACTACACACCGTCAGCTTAATGATGACGAAATGCTTAAGGTCGGTGTGAGTAAAGACCTGATTCGTTTATCAATTGGTATTGAGCATATTGATGACATCTTAGCAGACATCATTCAAGCGCTCGACGCCGCTAAATAAGTGTCTTTGCGCGCAAGCGATTGTAGCGTTTGCGCGCTTTTTTTCGGTTTTTAAACAGGGAGGCACCTTTATGAAACATATTATGGTGGCCCATGACCTCAGCGATAATGCCAAGATTGCTTTACGGCGTGGTGTGCAGTTAGCACAGCAGCATCAAGCGCGCTTGAGTGTGCTCTATGTTTTAGAAGATCACCTGCCTATGGTGGTGATAGAAAAGCAGATGCTGACGGCAGATGCATTAATCAATCAGCAGCTTAAAGACAGCGGTGCGCAAAACGCACAAGTTTTAATTAAAATGGGACGGCCAGCACAAGTGATTGTGGCTGCACAAAAAGCCCACAGTGTAGATTTTTTAGTGATGGGTGATCATCATCAAGATTCACCTGAATATTTTTCTGGGACGACATTAGAGCGTGTATTACAGCGCAGTGCCGTACCGGTGCTATTGGCTATTGAGACTGAAATGCAGGCGTATCAGCGTGCTTTAGTGCCTTTGGATTTTTCTTTATGTGCCTGCCATGCACTGCATCATGTCTTTAAGGTATTGCCTGAGACGGCCAAAATACATGTCTTGCATGTGTTGGAAATGGCTGAAGTGCATGGTGGCGACAGCGATTCTGAAATCACTTGGCAAACATCGTTGTTTGATCAGTTGGTGGAGGATGAGAGAGCTAAGTTGCCGGAAATAGGTCCGCAGATCAGTCATGAACTGCGCCAAGGAGAGTTACATAACTGTTTAGCGCAAGTGATTCTTGAGCAACAGCCACAGATTCTCGCTATTGGTAAGCACGGGCGCGGGATTTTGGCGGATGCCTTGCTAGGTAGCTTGGCGCAACACTTCCTTGAATACCCACCTTGTGATGTTTTAGTAGTGAAATAGTGTCAACGCTGAGGTGTTCTGCTCAGCGTTATCTTATCTTTGACGACGATTTTAGCGATCAGCGATAGCTTTCTAGCATCGAGTTAAATGCTTTGCGCAACGCCTCTTCGGATGTATGTGCATTTTGATTGCTGCTGACCGTGCTTTGCGTGCGCCATACTGGCTGATTGGTTTGGCTGTCGCTAAAGGTCAGTGTCAGTCGCTGATAGTACTCGGTGTAGGTACGAGGCGTAATGGGAAAATCAACGCCAATTCCTGAGTGACGATAACGATCATGATAATTGTTGCGGCCATAGCCTACGCCGTAGTGGGCCGATGGATAGTTATCATAATCATGACGAATACGCTGGCTGTGCTGGCTGTTGAGTTGCACTTTAAGTTCGCATTGCTCAGGGTTGCTGGCCGGGCGTAAGCCATGCTGTTCGAGTTGTTCAGCTAAGATGCGCTGCGCTGTTTGCTCTGACGCAAGCGCTGTAGCTGATGTGGCATATTGATTGTGCCAGCACCAATAGGTATAGGTTTTTGTGCGAGTTGGGGCAGGGTATGCAGTGCTGTCAAAATGGGTTGCTGCCGCGGCAGGTGCTGGAGGTAGCGGTATGCTGTCAGCCTGATAGGGATTCTGTGCTTGGCAGCCTGCTAATAATAGAGCTGCTGCACTGAGTACTAGGTAGGGGCGCATGGAATACCTCCGCAAATGCTCAATAACTATGAGTCTACTGATGTCGTGCGTGGCTGGCAAAGCCAGTGCAGATAACGACCTAATCCTGATAGTGCAGGGTGGCGACGGTAGCTCAGTTCAGTGCTGATCAGCTCTTCAGGAGCAATTTTCTGACGAAACTGTGGCGGCATATAATCATGAAATACACGAATGCCACTGCGTTGCTGAATTTTCCATAGAGGTTCAACTTGAGCGGCGAGTTCCCGCGGATCAAGCGGTTGCTGTGGGGTTAAGCCGCCGACATCGCCGGTAAAGCGCTGCTGATTCAGTTTGCGTAAATTGCCTTTAATCAGATTCTGTAGAATCAGACCATCTTTATTATAAAACGCCAACGACAGCCAGCCATCGATTGCCGTCAGACGATGCAGTGCTGCCAAAATAACGGTGGGTTCAGCCAGCCATTCCAATACAGCGTGGCATAAAACTAGATCATAGGGCGTGTGCTGCTGCTCGGCAAAGGTCTGCCAATCAGAATGAATAAAGGTGGCCTGGCATTGCGCATCAGTAAAACGCTGCTGCGCTGTTTCAATCATCGATAATGCCGGTTCAACTAAGGTGACATCGTGACCTTGTTGAGCCAGCCATAACGACATATGGCCCAGTCCCGCGCCAATATCCAGTACACGCAGTGGGCGCTTGGGTAAGACTTCATTGAGGTCGGCTTGCAGCACAGCAAGGCGAATAGCGCCTTTATTGCTGCCGTAAATCTTCTGGGCAAAGCGGATGGCCAGTTCATCAAAGTGGTGGTCGTGCATGGGGTACTCTTTAAAGAAGTCGCGCACCTTAGCAATCTCACAAGCGGCCTGTAAAAAGAGCTTAGGCGGTTGTATTGCAGCGGTGCACATCAGGGTATGGTGATCATAATTATAATGGCAAACGATAAGCCTATTTTTCCGGTCTGTCTTGTTCCGGGCACTCTGGACGCACGCCGTAGTCATCTTTTGTACATGGATTCACTCGGCGCTTATCGTTGAGGGTGGTTTGCCGTAAATGAAAGGGCTGCGCGGGTGTGCGCTCAAGTACCGCATCATTTTCATTGATGATTTCTACCGCTAAAATATGCGTGCCACGCTCTACATCTCTTAACTGTAATACGGGGCTGCGTGTTGCCTCACCTACAGGTTGGCCGTCTAAAATAAAACGGTAACGATGCCCTGCATGCAGGCTAGGTTCGCTGCTGACCGTGACAATAAACCGCTGATCATTGGCACGAATGGTTGCGTCCGGTTCTGGAACTAGAATGCGCAGCATTTCGTACTGCACCGGCAAAGGCTCTGCTTGCTCAAGATAGATCGGTGGCGGATTAATGGGTGTGCTGATCGGCGTGGCTGGCAATTGATTGCTTGGTACGATATTCAGCGTTTCCACATTCTTTTGCTTAGGCGGTCTATCGGTAAAGACTTGCGCGCCATTGGCATCGGTGTAGGTGTAAATGGCTGCGCTGGCGACCTGAGCGCAGCACAGTACAAGTACACCGATTAAAGTCTTGAGCTTCATGGTGCAGGACGTGGTGCAGGATTAGGGCGTACTACCGGACTGCCGATATGCACACGCTGTACGGCAACGGTCTGTTCAGCACTGCTTTGTATCACTCGCTGATGTGCTAGCACTTGTACCGACAGGCGGTGCTCACCGCGGTCGAGGTTCTGCACGGCGATACGAGTTGAGCGGCTGGCTGTACCATAGGGCTTGCCATCAATCAATAACTGCAGACGATGCTGGCTGGCCAATCTGGGCTCGATAGCGATTGCAACAGTAAAGTTACCACTATTTGAGCGAATGGCTTCTTCGGTGGGAAGATTGTGCAACTCTAAAAGGCTATAGGGTTGCGTTGCATCTGCAGCTTCGTTCTTGTTCGGACGGTGACTGCTGTGAGGCGTGGTGGGTATATATACGCTATTGGCTGCCGGCAATTTAACACTGCTGGCATCTTTATTCTGTGGGGGTTGGTCCGTGTAAACGCGGTTGCCCTGAGCATCTGTGTACTGAAAAATCTCAGCAGTAACAGGCAGTGCTATCGCAAGCAAAACTGTGGCAAAGACAAGGCGCATAATCCACTCCTTTTAATGATGAGGTAAGCGTCACACGCCTTGTATACTTAGGCAAGTATTTCACAGCACTCATAGGTTAAAATGCTTGCCGTCGGATGCTTTTACAGGTTTAAGCCTGCTTAATAAAAAATCTGAAATGTATTGCTGTGCCGCGTACACTATTAAAAATTAACAATAGTGAGTTTAACTCTGGCCTGTTCACTAGATTATTAGGCAATTAACTGCTAATAATCTGCCTTAAGGGCTAGCGCTAGTAGCAGCCAGCAGTCAAAATAGAATACTAAATTTATATTGCGCGTCTCGCCCTCAATTTGCACACACTCCTGGTTTTTCTTGGAGATGAATGTGGCGAACGCACTGCCCGCAAACCTGTTGCTGGGCGGGCATGTCGATTATGAAGTCCTCGGAGACCATGATGTCAAAGTCGCTCGAACTGATACAAACCCATAACGCAAAATGGATTGATTTGCGCTTTACTGATATCGGTGGGCAACAGCACCATATCACTATGCCAGCGCGTGACGCTGATGAGGATTTTTTCGAGCAAGGAAAGATGTTTGATGGTTCTTCAATGGCGGGTTGGAAAGGCATTGAGGCATCTGACATGATTCTGCTGCCAGATGACAGTACTGCAGTGATGGACCCTTTCACCCAAGAGCCGACTTTGATTCTTGTCTGTGATGTGATTGAACCCTCGACGATGCAAGGTTACGATCGCGATCCACGTGCGATTGCTTCACGTGCGGAAGAGTATCTAAAGTCGACTGGGATTGGTGATACTGTATTTTTTGGTCCTGAGCCTGAGTTCTTTATCTTTGATCAGGTAAAATTCAAGTCTGATATGTCAGGCTCCATGTTCAAGATCTATTCTGAGCAAGCTGCTTGGAATAGCGATGCAGATTTTGAAGGCGGTAACAAAGGTCATCGCGTGGGTGTTAAAGGTGGTTATATGCCCACTCCACCCAACGATTATGATCACGAAATTCGTACTGCCATGTCCAACGCACTGGAAGAAATGGGTCAGTTTGTTGAAGTTCACCATCATGAAGTGGCGACTGCCGGTCAGAACGAAATTGGTACCCGCTTTAACACCCTTGTGGCTAAAGCCGATGAAGTTCAGGTATTAAAATACATTGTGCATAACGTTGCCGATGCTTATGGTCGTACTGCGACTTTTATGCCCAAGCCTTTATACGGCGATAATGGCTCAGGTATGCACGTGAATATCTCGATTTCTGCGGCGGGTAAAAACACCTTTTCTGGCGAAGGCTATGCTGGCTTGTCAGATACCGCACTGTACTTTGTCGGTGGTATTATTAAGCATGCTAAAGCACTGAATGCGCTGACTAATCCATCCACCAACTCCTATAAGCGCTTAGTACCAGGTTTTGAAGCGCCGGTGATGTTGGCCTACTCTGCGCGCAACCGTTCGGCGTCGATTCGCATTCCTTATGTGACCAGCCCGAAAGCACGTCGTGTGGAAGCACGCTTTCCTGATCCATCAGCTAACCCCTACTTAGCCTTTGCAGCGCTATTAATGGCCGGTTTAGATGGTATTCAAAACCGTATTCACCCCGGTGATCCAGCTGATAAAAATCTCTATGACTTGCCACCTGAGGAATCTAAAGAGATTCCGCAAGTGTCTGGCAGCTTAAAAGAAGCCTTGGAGTCTTTAGATGTTGATCGCGACTTCTTATTGCGCGGTGGAGTGTTTAGTAACGAGTTCTTAGACGCTTATATTGCAATTAAAGCAGAAGAAGAATTGCGCGTGCGCACCTTTGTACACCCATTAGAGTATGAGCTGTATTACAGCTGTTAATCACGGATGTCATTGCTTAGGTAGGGCTGTGTGGTGATTGATCCACGTAGCTCTGCTGGCATTTCAAGCAATTATTTGAAAAAGATGCTATGATTTTCGCCCATTTTTGTGGTTGCTTTGGTAACCCATCTTAGCGACCTGTTTGTGTTATGAAATTATTTCTAAAATCTTTTCCTGAGATTACTATTAAGAGCCGTCCTGTGCGTCGGCAATTTATGCGTCAGCTGGGGAAAAACATCCGCGCTGTATTGCGTGATCTTGATCCCGACGTCAAAGTGATAGGTGACTGGGATAATTTAGAATTAGTTACCGCACTTGAAGACCCTGCACAATTGCAAGAGTTGTATGCGCGTTTGCGTTGTACGCCGGGTATAGCGCATTTTTTCCAAGTGCTGGAATATCCATTGGGTGATTTTGATGAAATTACCGAGCATTGTAAGGCGCATTATGCTGATCTACTAAAAGGTCAGACCTTTTCAGTGCGTTGTAAGCGCAGCGGCAAACATACTTTTGCTTCAGTGGATGTTGAGCGTTATGTGGGTGGCCGGTTGCGCGAGGAGTGTGGCGCATTGGGTATTGATTTACGTGCCCCTGATGTTGAAGTGCGTTTTGAAATTAATGGCGCTCGATTATTGATTGAGTATGAGCGCCACCAAGGTATCGGCGGTTATCCACTGGGTAGCGTTGAGCAAGTGTTGGTGCTGATGTCCGGTGGTTTTGATTCCACTGTGGCGGCCTATGAAATGATGCGTCGTGGTGTATTAACGCATTTTTGTTTTTTCAATTTAGGCGGACGTGCGCACGAGCTGGGCGTAAAAGAAGTGGCGCAGTTTTTATGGAAAAAGTATGGCAGCTCGCACCGTGTATTATTTGTCAGTGTGCCCTTTGAAGAAGTGCTCGGTGATATTTTAGAGCATGTGGATGACAGTCATATGGGTGTTGTGCTTAAACGTATGATGTTTAAAGCTGCAGATGCTATTGCCGAAGACTTGCAGTTGGATACGCTGGTTACCGGTGAGGCGATTGCGCAAGTGGCCAGCCAAACGCTGACGAATTTGGCGGTGATTGATAAAGCGACTGACAAACTGGTGCTACGCCCGCTGATCGCAGAGCATAAACAAGATATTATTCATAGCGCTGTTGAAATTGGTACTGCCGAGTTTGCTGCAAATATGCCGGAGTACTGCGGTGTGATTTCAGTCAGCCCAAAAACCAAAGCGAAGATCGGGCGTGTCGTGCATGAAGAAACGCACTTGGATCCGAGTCTGTTGCAGCGTGCTGTTGAGCGGGCAAGCTATGTCACTATGGATAAAGTCCTAGATGAACTGAGTCATGATATTCAGGTTGAGACAGTGTGTGAGGCCTTGCCAGGTCAGATCGTGATTGATATCCGCCATCCAGACCAAATTGAAGATCAGCCGCTTGATTTAGGTACAATTGAACAGTTAACTGTACCGTTTTATGCGATTAATAGTCGCTTTAAAGACTTTGACCCTAATCGCCAATATCTGCTCTACTGCGATCAGGGTATAATGAGCAAATTACACGCACATCATCTGTTGCATGAAGGCTATGCCAATGTGCGTGTGTACCGTCCTGATACAGTGCAACGGCCGCGCGCAAGCAGTCATGCATGATTAGATATCTGTTATGGGTTTGTTTGTGGAGCTGCGTGGCAACACCGCAGCAGTTACGCCCACCGGACCCATAAGCCCCTAGTACTTTGATTCGAACTGACGCGTTGTGCGCGCAGCCTACATATTTTAATTGAGATAAAAGCTTGTGATTGAGAATTTACGCAACATTGCCATTATTGCCCACGTTGACCATGGTAAAACAACCTTGGTTGACGCCCTGTTACGTGCCTCTGGAACCCTAGATCGTAAAGAGCTCGACTCTGATCGTGTGATGGACTCCAACGACCAGGAAAAAGAGCGCGGTATCACCATTTTGGCGAAAAACACTGCCATTAAGTGGAATAACTACAATATCAACATCGTTGATACCCCAGGTCACGCTGACTTTGGTGGTGAAGTTGAGCGCGTCATGAGCATGGTTGACTGCGTGTTGTTGGTGGTTGACTCCATTGATGGTCCTATGCCACAAACACGTTTTGTTACACAAAAAGCGTTCCAGGCTGGCTTAAGCCCAATTGTTGTGATTAACAAAGTTGACCGCCCTGGCGCACGTCCAGACTGGGTTGTGGATCAGGTGTTTGATCTGTTTGATAACTTGGGTGCAACTGAAGAACAACTGGACTTCCCAATCGTTTACGCCAGTGCATTGAACGGTGTGTCAGGTTTAGATCCAGAAGAAATGACAGAAAATATGGACGTTTTGTTCCAGGCTGTCGTAGATAACGTTGCACCACCTGCTGTTGACCCAGAAGGTCCATTCCAGATGCAAATTTCGGCACTGGACTACAACAACTTCCTAGGTGTGATCGGTATTGGCCGTATTACTCGCGGTCGTATCAAAGCCAACAGCCCAGTGACTTCGATTGATGCTGAAGGTAACCGTCGTAACGGTCGTATCTTGAAGCTGATGGGTCACCACGGTTTGCACCGCGTTGAAGTTGAAGAAGCACAAGCCGGTGATATCGTTTGTATCAGTGGTTTTGAGCCCTTGTTTATTTCTGACACTTTATGCGACCAAGCACACGTTGAAGCTTTACCACCATTAAGCGTTGATGAGCCTACTGTGAGCATGACTTTCCAGGTGAACGATTCTCCGTTCGCAGGTAAAGAAGGTAAGTTTGTGACCAGCCGTAACTTGAAAGAGCGTCTGGAAAAAGAACTGCTGCACAACGTTGCTTTGCGCGTTGTACAGGGTGATGACGTTGATAAGTTTAAAGTATCGGGTCGTGGTGAATTACACCTGTCAGTACTGATCGAAACCATGCGTCGCGAAGGCTATGAAATGGGTATTTCGCGTCCAGAAGTTGTGATCAAAGAAGTTGACGGCGTGAAGCAAGAGCCGTACGAAAA
>DASRNZ010000094.1:0-3747 GCA_035647155.1 Thiopseudomonas sp. | reverse complement strand
CAAGAGAAAGAATAATATAGGCTTCGGCATTGATTCCATTGAGGCGAAATTTGAGGCGAAATATTCCAACCACCAGACTTGAATCAGTCGCGCATATACCGAGGAGATCATCATGGTTACTGCTTTAGTTGTTGTCATTCTAGTTATCGTTATTATTAAATTAATCTAACTTACACAAAAAGCATGCCGTATTGGTTCGCCAATACCGCATGCTTTTTTTGAATATAACCTGTTAGTTTTGGTTTTATTCACCCTCTATCCAGTGGAATCAAGTGCGACTCATTTTGCTCTAGAGTGCGAAATCTGGTTCTCTCCTGCTTGATCATTCACAACAGATCGAATCTTACTATGCAGCTCGACGTTAGGAATCTGACCAAACTCTATAGTCAGACCCGTGGCCTTTCTCCCACCAGTTTTACGGTCAAAAAAGGCGAACTGATTGCTATTGTCGGTCATAACGGCGCAGGCAAATCTACACTGTTAAAAATGCTCGCCAACTGGATTATTCCAGACAGCGGTGAAGTGAGCGTTGATGGAGTTGACCTCAAAAACAGATCGGCAGTGGTCAAGCAAATAGGTTTTATCCCTGAAGACCCTAATCTATTCGACTTTTTTTCCGTGCAATACAACCTTAAGCTCTTCGCTAAACTTTCTAATACGCCCATGACACGGGTGGAAGACATCTTAAACGAATTCAATCTGCTGCCCTTTCGTAAAGCCAAAGTACAGTCATTGTCCAAAGGCTTAAAACAAAGAGTCAGCATCGGCCGTGCATTGTTAGCCAATCCCTCTATTTTATTATTGGATGAGCCGACTTCTGGCCTGGACTTTGAAACCACCCGCGAGATCTATCGTCTACTCAACAGCATGCATGACGCAGGCAAAACCATCCTCTTCACCTCGCATCGCCCCGAAGAAATCAAGAATCTGGCAACGCGGATTATGGTGTTACACAATGGCCAGGTGATTTTCGACGGCCTGCCGCAGGAGTATTTCCAGTCCGATATTCATAAAGAGCTGTACGCATCATGAAAAACACTCTGCTGCTGGCACTCAACGATCTCGCTATCGCATTCAAAAACAAGACGCTGCTGCTGGTGCTGTTTATTCCTTTGTTTGTATTTATCTCGCTCAATCTAGTTGATGGCAATGACACCCAAGCCAGCGCAATCAAGCTCGGTTTGCTGCAGGATCATGCGTATACCCCAGAGATTTCTGACAGCATCGAAGCCGCGAAACACTCTATTGAAGTGACTTGGCTTGAGGATAAAGACCAGGGCTTGCGTCTGCTAAAAGAACATAAGATCAACGGTCTGGTCAGCAACGATGCGCAAGAATCTGGCAATCTAGAATTATTGGTGCTGAAAAAAGAATCTGTGCACACCACTGCCATCGTCCAAAGCTTTGCCGCTCTGCAGAAAGCCGCCGAGGGGGATCGTCCTAATTGGATTTCTGATGTTAAAGGGCTGTACGAAGTTGATATCCAGCAAGAGACGTTACCGACCTGGATATTGATGGTAATTCTGCTGGTGGGTTTTATTATTTTACCCGCGCAAATCGCCGAGGAAAAAGAGAAGAAACTGCTGCTAGGCTTACTACAAACCCCGATCCATGAAGTGCAATGGCTGGCGGCAAAACTGCTGCTGGGTATGGCGCTAATGATGATTGCGACACTGTTTCTGCATCTACTCAGCAATGTCTGGCCAGTACATCTACTCAGCTATATCGGCCTCATCTTGGTCGGTGGCTTTTGTTTTAGTGCCTACGGGGTCTTTCTGGGTTTTCTGTGTCGCAATCAAGCCACTGCCAGAACCTTGGGCGTGATCGTTTATTTGCCCCACTTGCTGCCTTCAGCCATGGCGGATGTGTCACAACAACTCACCGCTATTGCACCCTTTTTGCCGTCTTACCAATTGTATGAACCATTGCGCTCCATCCTATTGGAAAATGGCAATCTGGCCACTATGTCCTTTGATTGGATGTACTTAGTGCTGCTGGGCGTGGTGATGTTCAGTCTTGCTTATGTGTTAATGAAAAAGCGTTGGTTAATGTGATTTATCGCTAGAAACATCGATCATTCAACCTATGGCAAGCCCAGAGTCAGCAGGGTTAATAGCAGCAAGCTGCTGGCTTGGTACTGAGAGTCAATCAGCGACTGTCACCTTTATAAAGAAGCCTGCGTCGCAATCGCTGCCAACTCTTCAACTGTCAGCTCGCGACTCTGCCCCAATTCAAGCCCCTCGACAGTGATCGGCCCCACTGAAGCACGATGCAGCGCCAGCACTTCATTTTGAAAAAAGCCAAACATACGCTTTACTTGATGATACTTACCTTCAACCAATGACAGCCGTGCGTGGTAGTCAGAAATGATCTCTAAATGTGCTGGCTGCGTGGTGATGTTTTCATAGGCAAAATAAATGCCCTGACGAAACACCTCAATGTACTCAGCAGTCACAGGTTTGGATAAGGTTACTTCATAGGTTTTAGCCAGCAGGGTCTCGGGCAAACTGATCTTGCGTGACCAAGCACCATCATTGGTCAATAACACCAGTCCCGTAGTATTAAAATCCAGACGACCGACAATATGCAGCTCATCTTTTTGCGGGTGCTCAAGCAGATCCACTACAGTTTTATGTTTGAGATCTGTGGTGGCGCTGACCACACCTTGCGGTTTATTCAGCAACACATACAGCGGCTGGTTATTTTGTAAGCACTGATCATCTAAAATCACCTGAGTAAACTGGGTGACTTTTTGTTGAATTGACTGCGCAATCTGTCCATCCAGCAGAATGCGTTTTTGCGCCAGTAATAGCCGCACATCCGAGAGTTTAAAGGCACTGTTCTGGCTAATAAAACGATCCAGCCGGCCGGTTTTCGATTTCATAAAAAGATCATCACAAGACTCTAGCAGCAGCTTAAAACGGACAAGGACATTGGCCGTGGACGGGTTGACCGGTAGTCGGATGAGTGAAATATAAATCACTGGCATGTAATAACAAACGCTCAGCCAACTGCTGACTGTGCGCGCTGCTATACAGATCACAACCCAGAATCGGATGACCGATACTTTGGCTGTGAATACGCAGTTGATGGGTACGTCCGGTCAGTGGATTAAATTGCACCAAGCTACGCTGTGGCTGTTCGAGACGCTGTAAAACAGCGTACTCACTGACGGCTGCTTTGCCAGTATCTTGGCAAATTTTGACTCGCGGAAAATGCTGCTTATCTTTAGCAATCGGCGCAGTAATTTGCCCTTGATCATCGACCAGCCAACCCTCAAGCATGGCTAGATAACGCTTTTCAATCATGCGTGCTTGAAACTGCTTATTCAGATGCTGCGCCGACACGGCATTTAGCGCTACGACCATAATCCCCGAAGTGCCTAAATCTAAACGATGCGGTAACTTAGCCTCAGGAAATGCAGGCGTAACTCCAGCTTGCCCCTGCACTAATCGATAATGCACAGAGTCCCAATTGAGCGGGTTTTTACCCGACAAACTGAGCAAACCACTGGGTTTATTAATCAGTAAGATATCGTCGTCTTGATACACAATCTGCACAAATTCATTACACGCTGGTGCAACAAAGTTATCCACAATCCTATTCAGCGGTCGCTCAGTACTGGGCATGCAACTGTCTCTGCTATGTATAAAGTTCTAGATGAAAGCCTAGCACTGATCACCGCTTAACTTGTAGATAACCTGCTTAAAGGTGATTGGGACGCGCCAAACCTAAGTGCTCACGCAG
>DASRNZ010000093.1:0-4565 GCA_035647155.1 Thiopseudomonas sp. | reverse complement strand
TACCATTGTCATTTAATGCTGCGGCCAGTGATGCATTACTGCCCGACATGGGTGCAACCACAACGTTAAAAGCCCCTATGGCCTTGAAGCAGTTGGACATGAGCCAAGCGGTTAAGCGTGCCGTTGAGTGGAACCCCATGGATTGCCACTGTAGATATTAAAACCGGTGAAAAAACCGTGTTTGACTACCTTATGAAACCAATCAATAAAGCCAAAGAAGCCATGCACGAGCGTTAATCCTTCTTGATGATATACATAATTAAATATATTTAACTCTTGGAAATACGGACGTTTTATGTCTTTTAATCGGTTATTACTTAATGCAAAAGAAACCCTTGCAGCTGTACTGAGTGAGAGCCCAGTGCAAAATTTTTCTGCCGAGCACCCTAAAAGTATTTTATTTTTTGTTGCTTCCAATGGACGAGAAAGAGCCCATGTGGAAATTGCTACTGGGGCGAGCTTTGAGGAAAGCTGGGCCAGTGGCGTTGCAGGATTAAAAAGTTGGCGTTTGAAAAAAGGGCAGACTCCAGTCTGGCTGCGGGTCGAGGCTGTACACAGTATTGAGACGCTGACTTGGCAGAACCTTAAAGCAAGGCTAAAGAGAGCGAAACGTAATTACTTTCGTTTCGGCTTAGCCTTAACAGCTGACTTTAAAACCGCAATGCTGGAGCATGAACTGTATGCCAATGCGCTACTGTATAAAACAGATATCGGCGTAGCAACAGCCAATGCCGTGAACCTTAAACACTACGGAAAAAGACGCTTCGGTCGTGAGCTTGAGTGGCCGGGCCATGGGCAGGATGTGATTTGGCGCTTTAAAACGCGCGCAGTATTCACCGATGGCAAAGAAACCCATGTGATTGAGCATGATGGGCGTAATAGTGGTTATCGCTTGGTAGAAAAATGGGACACAGAAACAGTAACTGATATTATTGAGACCAGCACAGAATATTTGTCCAAGCAGGTGAAGAATGATGGTGAATACCACTACGGCTGGTTTCCATGCTTTGACCGTGCTATCCCTACCTATAACGCTTTGCGCCATGCCAGTTCCACCTATGCTCTATTAGAAGGTTGGGAAGTCACTCAAGAGCGTAAACACAAGCGCGCCATTGATCGTGCACTGGATTTCTTAACCCACCAATTAATCAAAACAGTTGAGCTGCCTGACGGTACAGCAGCTGCATTTTTGGTTGATTTGGGTGATGAAATTAAATTAGGCGGAAACGCTGTGTGTATTTTAGCCTATGCCAAGTACACAGAAGTCACTGGGGATAAGCAGTACATAACACTTATGGAGCAGCTCGCCGTAGGTATTGTATTTATGCAAAAGCCAGATACCGGCCAGTATGTGCATATTCTCAATTATCCAGACCTTAGCGTAAAAGCCGAAAACCGTATTATTTATTATGACGGTGAAGCCGCTTTTGGACTGATGCGCTTATATGGCATTACTCAAGATCCGCGCTGGTTAGCTTCAGTCGAAAAAGCTTTTGATTATTTTATTGAGCAAGAGCACTGGAAAGCTCATGACCACTGGCTCAGCTACTGTGTCAATGAGCTGACGCTATATAACTCTGACCCTAAGTATTACACATTTGGCCTGGATAATATCCGCGACCATTTGGATTTTGTCCTGACCCGGATCACCACCTACCCAACCCTGCTTGAGCTGATGATGGCTGCGCAGCGCATGATTGAGCGTATGCAGAATGATGCCAGCGTTGTGCATTTGCTGGATAACTTTGATGTGGATAAGTTCTATCGTGCGCTTGAGTATCGTGCACGCTATTTACTGAACGGTTTTTTCTACCCCGAAGTGGCGATGTTCTTTCAAAATCCAGCTCGGATCTTAGGCGGATTCTTTATCCGTCATCACACGTTTAGGGTGCGAATTGATGATGTTGAACATTATCTATCTGGGTATGTGGCCTATAGGAAGTATTTAAAACGTAAAAAACAGGTGGATGCTGTTAAGTGTGAGCAAGATCATTTAGCCGTTTTATCACCAGTAAGTCTGGCTAAGTTGACTCGTGGCAAGTGGGCTGTGACACCAGAAAGTACCTTTAAAGCCACTGGTATTTGTACTCACAAAACCTTATTTGAACCAGGACACTTGCTGGTTGCGCGGGGCGCACTAGGCAGAGGTTACTTAGCCGATACAGTGATAAAGGAGTTAGCTGCAGATGAGCTGTCTGGAATAATATGTACAGACCCAGCGCCGTATTTAGAGTTAGGGGTACCGATTTTACAAGTTAAAAATATTAGAGCAGCTGTTTTAGCCCTCGGTGCTGCGGCACGTCAGGCATTTTCAGGTATGGTTATAGGTGTTACAGGTAGTGCAGGTAAAACTACAACTGTTGCTATGCTTGTGCATGCGTTGTCTCATTTTGGAAACACTGCTGGAACGAAAAGAAGTGCTAATTTGCCAGTAGGCATTGCTAGGAATCAACTCAATATGCCAGGCAATGCTGAAAGTTGGGTGCTGGAAATGGCTATTGGTCAAATGGCTGTCAACGCAAATTTAGTAAAGCCACAAGTGGCTATTATCACTAATATTGCCCCAGCGCATCTGGAATATCATCAAGATACACAGACTATTGCAGAGAAAAAAGCATTAATTATGGAGTCAATCTCACCGAGTGGGACGCTTGTTCTTTTTGGTGATATTTTGCATAAGGATATATTTCTAGATAAAGCTAGAGAGAAAAAGTTAAATGTTATTACTTATGGGGAGGGGATAGAAAACGATATTCGGCTCATCAAAAGGCAAGGCGCAGTTGTACAGATAAACTGGGGGCAGCGAAGTTTGTATTTTAATATAGGTCTTAAAGATAAGCACATGGTGCTCAATGCATTAAGTGTGTTTGCTGCAATGCAGGCGCTTAAAATAGATTGGTCAAAGGCGCTTAATGTATTTAAAACTTTTAACGCCTTAACTGGACGTGGTGAGGTTCATAGAGTCGAGTTTAAGCGAAAAAATATAACTATTTATGACGAGTCCTATAATGCCAACCCACTATCGATGCAAGCGGTGATTGAGTCTGCCGGCGCTGTTGAACAAGGTTCGTCTAAGTTTTTAATCTTGGGTGATATGTTAGAGTTGGGCTCAAAGAGTATTCAATACCATAGAGCGTTACTCGCAAACTTGATGTTAGCTCGGCCTGATAAAATTATTTTATGTGGCGAATTAATGCTTCACTTATGGCATGATTTGACAGCGGCTGATGAGCTAGCACCCGTAAGAAAAGCATGGTTTTCAACTGTAACTGAGGTGGTTGAAAATATTGGTGAGTGGCTGGAAGAGGATGACCAAGTTTTTATCAAGGCATCAAACTCAATGGGCTTTCAAACCCTCTTGAATCATTTGCTGGGGACTACTCACTAGCTTAGCGGGCGATAACACAGCGTAATCAAATTTGTCCTGCTTTGCGGTAACAAGTCTGCTTTCCGTATACTGCTGACGACGCAACAATAGAAACATTAAAGGCTTAAGTAGAAGGTCAATCAACTCTTGGCTCAAGTTCTTCAAACATTTACGAATTAATAGTGTTCTGGTCTAATTAAAATCGGCTATACCGAGCAGACCGTTGAAGAGCGAACCAAAAACGCTGAGCGTGATACGGCGTTTCTTGAAGCCCCAGTGAAAATATTGGCCTCCATGGAGTGTTACAACTTAAACCCAAATAAGTTTGAATCACTCATCCATGGCTTCTTGTATGCGCAACGCTTGAGAATGACGCTGGTTGGTCAGGACGGCAAAAGCTACCACCCTAATGAATGGTTCTCTGTTTCTTTAGAGGATGCCATGGAAGCTGCTAGGCGCATTATTGACGGCAGTATCGTCAAGTATCGGATGGATAATGCAACGGGGAGATTGGTACCAAAGGTTGCTTTGGCATAGGGGCGTGACCCAGAAGGATTGCTGCCAGCACAATGGCATTACAGAAATCTCTAAAAAAACCAAGGTTTATCTTAGCTGCTGGGCTAGTTAGGAGAGCCAACACACCTTGCGACTAGACAAGCAACATGCTAAAAGAGTCTATAGCTCGATAATTTTAATTTACGGCTTTTCTCCCTGCCGGGAAGTAAAGCCGCTATACCTTGAAGAGGAAAACATGATCAACGTTCGTCTGAACTCATACGACTGCAAACTTATACTCAAGTTGGCTTTTGTGTGCTTAAGCGCTCGTTTTTATGTTTCTTCACTCTTCGAGAAAATTAAATTATGTCCCACTCTAAACCTGAAAAAATCATTATCTTTTTTAGAAGCGCAGGCAGTATCCTTCAAACTTTTGACGGCACGCGCAACGCTATAGATATAAATGAAATCAAGCGCTTCAGCCCTGAGGTTTTCGCTAGATATTCATTTTCAATGCTCAATGAATATAAAGATACTTTTTTTAAAAATCTTGATTTATCTATTGATTGTAAATACACATTAAGCAAAAGCCCTGAAATCGATAGCACGCTCGAAGCTCTATTATTTGCAGGTTCAAATAATAACGATTTATCTGAATTAGTAATTTATGAATTAAGATCTATTGTTGATTATGGCTTGCTTC
>DASRNZ010000092.1:0-7557 GCA_035647155.1 Thiopseudomonas sp. | reverse complement strand
GCATGCGGTTTACGCTGCGATTCATGATGATTATTACTATAATTTTCGCTTTGAGTACCCTGAAAAAGATAAAAAAATGATGACTGATATTATCAGTCAGGTCATCAAATCCTTGCGTGTGAAAGTGTCAGAAGGCACCATCTGGCCCGATAGTAATGCCTCAGCAGGTGGCGCAGAAGATATGTTTCCTGCTTTCCTTGAGGGTTTTCTTAACGATAGCTATTGGGGGAAAAACTTCAACAGCCTGCTGCGTAACAAAGACAAAGATCTAGCGACCTATATTGACCCCGCAATGGACGTGAGACGTTACTACGCCCCAGGTACGGTGGCAAAGTTGGCATCGCGAGCTGAAAATTTTGGTTTTGCTCGTGAAGATGACTTTTTCAGTCAGCCAACACTAGAGGGTGAAGCCATTTTTGAGCGTATTGCAAGCGATGCAGACCAGTGCAGCCTCGATTTTGATAGCCACAATAAAATATATTACCAGTGGCTTAACGCGGTTCCCGATGTGGTGGTCAATATGGAAACTTTTGTAACTAAGTCGGTGCAAGTTGCTTATCCTAATGCGCAAATCATGGCAGTTTATCTACCCAATGCCTATGGTAATCCCCGCGGGTTTTATTTTATTAATACCCCAGATGGCTGGAAACTCGCCTTTGTAGATGATTCGTTGTGTGAAGCGTGAATCTACGAATCCCGTAAGATTTTCAGAATTTTAATAATATCGAAGACTTAGCTTTGGCTACTAGAAACAACTGATGTAGAGCTTGAGATTTTGCTTCACGCATGCAGATCAAATCATGCTTTAATAGTCTAGAGCTCGTTCACCCAGTCGCCTTTTGCGCAGAGGTTCGGACATATAGCGAAAGGATTCAAACAATGAACACAATTAGAACTCTTGCGATCGCCTTGATTATTGCTGGCACTCTGGGTCTTGCCTATGGTGGGTTTAGTTACACAAAAGATACAACTGTGGTGAAGTTGGGTTCAGTTGAGCTGACTGCAAAAGAAAAAGAAACTGTCAATATTCCAATGTGGGCAGGAATTGCAGCAATCTTTGCCGGTGGCTTACTGCTTGTCATGGGAACCAGGAGATAATGTGATGATCGCGTGCTAAGCGTATTAAGGTGTCTATTAGTGGGTACCTTAATACGATTTAGTTTTCAGCGTGGTATCCAGCGTCATGCTTGGATTAAGCTGCTTGGCTACAGGGTAGCTATTCGTTATTCACGAACAAGACGAATCTTTACAAACTGTTTGCTTAATATTTTTTGGATCATTTGTAATACATAAAGGTTTATTATGACAAGCCGTCGCTACCTCCTAAGCACAGTTTTTGCCGCTAGCTTACTTTCCACTTCACTCACAGCGGTTGCCCAAAATTCAACGCTAGAGCCCATCCATACCCATTTCGCTAAAACCCAGACTCAAGTAAGTTTTGACCTTAAAGCAAGTAGCTTTTCCGATGTTGAGTTGGATGAGGCTGATAATTTTGATGGTTATACTGCAGCGTTTGAGCTGGCTGTACCCTTTGACGTTAATAAGCAGTTCAGGCTTTCTGTGCCTTTTTATACGAAGGGTGATGCTGACTTGAAACCTGGTGGGCAGCCCATTGATATTGATGGCTATGGCGGTGTATTTGATTACTCAACTTTGCAATTTGAATATCAAGCACGGGATGCCGCCGAAGCAGGCTTTAATCTTGCCTACACCGTAGGTGGTGGTATGAGAACAGCAGTACTGGATACTGGGACGGGTGATTATTACAATCACACAGGGAAGATTTTTTTGCTCGGCCTCAATATGGATAAGAGCATTTATGATGATCAGGCCCAGCTATTGCTCAATGCCGGTATCCGTTATTATTTTGACGCTGATGATCTGCATCCGCGCGGCCCTGACGAATGGGTGTGGGCTGATATCAAAGGGGCGGTTGTTTTCAAACCTTGGGGCCAGTATGTGCGGCCTGTACTGGAGCTCGCTTACTTAGGCGGCTTTAATGACTATAACTCGGTGTCTTTGATGCCTGAGTTGATCATCCAAGTTGCTGAATCAGCTTCTGTAAAACTAGGCGGTATTGTAGGTCTGACCAATCATGGTAATCAGCGCGGATTTATAGGCGAACTCTCGATCAGTTTCTAAGGTTTTTCTTAAAGGTCAACGACTTCGGTTGATCGTCACTAACGTACCCGCGTTATCAATTTCCAGTCGATGTTGTCGGCCTGCGAGCAGTGCCATTGATGCAGCAAAGGCTAGAATGGTGAGCAGTAACCAGGTAATACCTTTGATGCCAATATTGGCATCAATCATCAGGCCAACAACCAGTGGTCCCATCGCAGCTAAGGTGTAACCACCACCTTGGACAAGTGCGGACAGTTCAGCAGCAATCTTGGTGTTACCGCTGCGCAGTACGATCAGTGTGAGTGCTAAGCTGAATGAGCCGCCCTGACCCAAACCGAGCAATATAGCGCCAGGCCAGCGTAGTGCAGCAGGGCCGATTAATAACATCAACATGCCTACGCCCACTAGAGCTAATACCAGCATAATTGCAGGTCGTTGATCTTTGCTCATGCGTGCAAGTAAAGGGGCCGTAATTGCCGAGATCAGCTGCGTCATAATTGAAGCGCCCATCAACCAGCCTGCTTCGCTTTCGCTGTAACCTTGCCTCACCAGCAGGGTGGGTAGCCAGCCAAAAACGATATACGCCAGTGAGGATTGGCTGCCCATAAACAGCATCACTTGCCAAGCCAATGGATTGCGAATTAGAGCACGAGCATGGCCATTGGAGGCTTTAAAGTCAGGATCGGGCGCGGGTTGCGGCATGATCCACCACCAAGCAGCCAGCGCTGTCAGTGCTAAGCCTGCCCACGACATGAGACTGAGCGACCAGCTGCCCAGCGCATCAGCCAATGGAATACTCATGCCTGCTCCCAAAGCGCCGCCTAAGCATAACGCCATGGTATACACGCCCGTCATTAAATCAGCACTGCCGGCCAGCTCACGTTTAACCAGCGCGGGTAATAAGGTGCCGACGATACCGATGGCTGCGCCCACCATTAGGGTACCGATAAAAAGTGTGGTTGCATTGGTCAGGCCGCGCAGAGCCAGGCCTGCGCTGAGGATAATAAGACCCAATGCCAGACAGCGTTCAATACCCAGTCGTCTAGCGAACAAAGGTGCAAAAGGAGCAAATAACCCAAGGCAAAGTACAGGTAAAGTGGTCAATAATGAAAGCATGAGTACGGACAACTCACCTTCACTTTCTATACGCGGTAACAATGGTGCCAGCGATGATAGAGCCGGGCGTAAATTAAGACCGACCAGTATCATTAAAAGAATAAACTTGATGCGATTTGGGCTTTTACGACTGCGAGTGATGGGCAGCATATGGGATGTAAGCTCCTGATAATAATTGAGCTGTTTCGTAAACGCTCAAGCAAGTACCCGTAAATGCGCCTGCCTTTAGTGTGCTGTTAGTACGGCGAGGGGGCGTTTTATTATTCTGTAGTGCGCCAACCCTATTACGGTTTATCGACCAAGGCAATTGTCATTGTATTACTGACTTAAAAATCTACCTTACCGCGCAATGACTTGGTTACGCCACGCTGTGTTTTTTGGTCGGTGCGTTTGCGTCGAGCATTTTTACTCGGTTTAGTTGGCCTACGCGTTTTACTAATGTAGGTGGCTTCGATTATAAATTGTTGTAAGCGCTCGAAGGCATCGATCTTGTTTTTTTCTTGAGTGCGAAATTGCTGCGCTTTAATGATCAGCACGCCGTCTTTGGTGATGCGGCTGTCTTTACTTTCTAGTAACTGCTGCTTTTGAAAATCGAGTAGGCTTGAGGCGTTGATATCAAAGCGTAGATGAATGGCAGACGAGACTTTGTTGACGTTTTGTCCGCCCGCGCCTTGTGAGCGTATCGCGCTAATCTCGACTTCGTTGTCCTCTAGGCTGATGGTATTGCTTATAAAAATCATGGCCAGTCTCCGTATAAAAGTATTGAGATTGACCACCCATCATAAACTATTACAAAAAAGCCTGTTAACTTAGGCTCTGACGCCAACTTGATGCAAGACGCGATACGCTCAAAATCAACATAGAGGGTGATAGTGTCAGGGTTAACAACGAACTTTAAAAAAATGACAATAAATGGGGGTGCATATGACGGATCAAAATAAACACAGTATGGCGAGCTATTTGGCCTTGAAAAGCGCTATTGTCAATGGAGAGGAGCCGATGGTGGAAAAACTATTGGAAAATCGATCAATGCTCGATATTGAGAAAAGCTATCTTATTGACTTAGCAAGACTGAACAATAATCCTACGATGATAAGGTTGCTCGAAGGAATTCCAGTTAAGGAGTAAGTTGTAAACGCTAACCAGGCGCAAACCGAGGGTGCGCGCTGTAAAGCACAGCGGAGCATATAGCAGTAATCAAATATCAACCTGCACTGAGGCGATAAATTGTCCTTGGTCTTCTGTAAGTCTCAGTGCTCTAGCAGCTCATTTTATTTATTGGTTGCATGCTGTTTACGCCATCGACAACTTTGACTTGGGTGCATTCTAGGTGGTACACCCAACAGGCTTTGTGTTATTGCATTAGCAATTACCAGTTCAAAATGGAGGTGAGATGGAAATTCTGCTGATCGGCTTGCTGATGATCACCGGGCTCATATTCGGCGTACTGGGTAGTTATCTCTTTCGAGTGCCTCGCGTTGTGGGTTATATACTCGCAGGCATATTGTTTGCCCCTGATTTTTTAGGGGGTTCTTTAGGTGTTGATACGACTGAATGGACACGGCCGATCGTTGCCGTCACGCTGGGGATCATTGCTTACCTGATTGGCGGTGCTGTAACAGTTTCACAGTTACGTCAGCTCGGCTGGACCATTGTCACGGCTACCATAGGTAAGGTCACAGGTAGTTTTGTGGCTGTGTTAGTCGGTTTTTCGCTGTTAGGCGTGGCGGTGGCCGATGTGCCCAATTTGACCCTAGCGTTGCTGCTTGCAGCTATTGCCACAACCACCGCTCCAGCTGCCATTGTTGCGATCATTCACCAGTACAGAGCCCGTGGCCCATTAACGACTGCACTGTTGGGTATGGTTGCACTTGATGATGTGCTGGCGCTGGTGATTTTCTCGCTGGTATTGGCTGCAATGGAAAGTACAGGCTTTGGTGCTGCAGTTCCAGCTGTTATTTGGGAGGTTGTCGCAGCAATAGGGTTTGGGATGGCAGGCGGTTATATTATCGAGCGTAGCGCAGGGTACTTGCCTGATCAGGAACTGAAATTGGTGGCGTTGATCGGTGGCATTATCCTGCTGACAGGGTTGGCTGAAACTTGGCACTTCTCACCGCTACTGGCAGCGATGGCGCTGGGATTTTCAACCCGACTGTTTGCCGGCGCTCACTCCGAGCCGTTATTCCGACCGCTGGAGCAGCTTCAGGAAGTGGTGTTCGTACTATTCTTTACACTTGCAGGACTGCATTTTGCGCCTGCAGTTGTGCTCAGTCATGCGGGTCTGATTGTACTGTACTTCTTGTTACGGGCGGGCGGACAGATCGTGGGTGCGATGATCGGCGCGCGACTGGCTGGCGCACCGCGGGTGATTAGCCATAATGTGGGTTTAGTGATGTTACCGCAGGGCGGTGTGGCTATCGGTATGGCGTTGATGCTGACCAGCGTACCGAGCTTAGAAAATTCAGCGCTACTGGTCGTCAATATTGTTACAGCAACCACGCTGTTGACCGAAACGTTTGGTGCGGTGGCCACTCGCTTTGGGCTGGCACGAGCCGGTGAGCTCGGTCAAGCCACTGATACCACCTAGAGGAGGGAGGCAATATGAAGGCAAGTGAATGGCTTGAAATGTATCCGGTCAAGGCGATGACTGTCTCAGGTGAAAGTAGTCTTCAAGATGCCGCACGTCTGTTGCTGAACGGACCTGAAGGGCGTGATCTTTTTGTTCTCGACGCTGAAGGTGCGGTCTGTGGACATCTGTGCTTTTGGCATGTAGCGACTCTACTGCTAGCTGAGTTGCGGCCCACAAGCAGTCTGCGTGAAATGATTGAAAGCATCACACTGGGCAACGTAGCCGATCATATGAGTGATAGTGTGATGTGTGCAGCGGCAGACGAGGAAATCGATGATGTTTTATATCAGCACGATTTTTTCCAGCAGCATATAGAACGTCGTGCTGAGGAGATTCCGGTAGTAGACGATCAGCAGCGTCTGTTGGGTGTGATTCGTTTATCTGATTTGTTACGTGACGCAATTAAGGCAGGTGCTTGAGCAGTGTTAATGGATAGCATTAAAAGTATGGCCCATAGGTTTTAATATTGTCGTTTTGGAGATTTATATGATCGAGAAATTCAATCAAAGCGTGATCGATACTGCGCTGAAAGAACTCAATCAAGGTTCTGAAATATTATGGAGTATTAAGGACGAGAAATTATTTAGGGAGTTTAAGTTTTCTAATTTTATTTCAGCATTTGGTTTTATGACGCAAGTCGCTATGCTTGCAGAACGCGCTAATCATCATCCCGAGTGGTTTAATGTCTATAACACAGTGGCCATCAGTTTAACCACGCATGAAGCCGGTGGTATCTCAAAAAGAGATTTTGACTTAGCCCAAGAGATATCAAAATTAATTTAAGAAATAATAGTCTTATTAGGCGACTTCATCACTGAGAAGAAGATCGATCGCAGACTGTCATTATCAGCGACAGAGGAGTAAGGAATTGAGCGATCGAATCAGGTTTTTTATAAACCGCATCCGCGAGCGGTTGTGGGTCAAGCCACTGGTGATGTCGGTATTGTCAGCAGCCATAGTGTTTATGGTGAAAATATTGGATATTGAGGAAGTCGGTCAATTTGTACCTGCGATTTCTGAGGCATCCATCCAAACCTTGCTGACGATTGTATCGGGAAGCATGTTGATGGTTGCCACCTTTGCCGTGGGTTCGATGGTCGCCGCTTATGCTTCTGCGAGCAATAACGCCACGCCGCGTTCTTTACCTTTAGTCATCTCCGATGATGTATCCCAGAATGCTCTATCGACCTTTATTGGCGCTTTTATTTACAGTGTTGTCGCGCTGATTGCGATGGATAACAGTTACTACGATAAAGCCGGTCGTTTTGTGCTGTTTGTTTTAACCTTACTTATTCTCACTATGGTAATTGTGACCTTTGTGAGGTGGGTTGATCGCATCGCTCGGCTTGGACGTCTTAAAGGAACCATTGATAAGGTTGAAGCCGCGACGACTGATGCGTTTAAACGTCGCCGCCGTGCTCGCACCCTTGGCGGTGCTTCTGCGGGACGAGCACCTCTCAATGCTAGTCAGCATATTTATGGGACGTCCATAGGTTATGTACAGCAGATTAATGTTGATGCCTTGCAGGGCTATGCGGAAAAATTACAGGTACGCATCACTTTGACTGCTTTGCCTGGCACGTTTTCCGCTCCAAGTCGGGCACTGGCCTTTATCACCCCCGATTCGGGTGTTGTAGAAGATATTGATATCAGTCAAATTGCCAAGGCTTTTTTTATTGGCGATGATAGAA
>DASRNZ010000091.1:0-12556 GCA_035647155.1 Thiopseudomonas sp. | reverse complement strand
ATCATAATGGTCACACGACCATCACGGTTAGTCAGACCAGTGATACCTTTGGGCGAACTGTTTGGGTTAGCTGGATAGCGCTCAGTCACTTTGCCGTAGTTATCCACATAACGCAGGCTGACACTGCCTGAGATATCAGATTCTAACAAAGCATCGGCGCTGGCATACTCAGCATGACCTTCACCGTGTGCCACCACTACAGGCATGCGCGAACCGGCCATACCCTGTAGGAAAATCGACTGAGACTCTTGCACTTCAACCATCGCCACACGCGCTTCAAACTGCTCAGAGTGGTTACGCACAAAACGCGGCCAGAACTCTGAACCTGGAATCAGCTCAGTCAGGTTAGACAACATCTGGCAACCGTTACACACACCTAAGGTGAAACTGTCATCACGATCGAAGTACGCTGAGAACGCATCACGGGCACGGCTGTTAAACAGGATGGATTTAGCCCAACCCTCACCGGCACCCAGTACGTCACCGTAAGAGAAACCACCGCAAGCCACCAAGCCTTTAAAGGTTTCCAGATCAACACGGCCTTCCAGCACATCACTCATATGCACATCAACTGCAGCGAAACCAGCACGGTCAAACGCCGCTGCCATTTCCACATGACCATTGACGCCTTGCTCACGCAATACCGCCACACGTGGGCGCAGACCTTTTTTGATATAAGGCGCACTGATATCGGCATTGATATCAAAGGTTAGCTTACTGGAAAGCCCTGGGTCTTCCTGATCAAGCAGATTTTCAAACTCTTGCTCAGCACATTCAGCGTTATCACGCAGACGCTGCACCTGATAGCTGGTTTCTGTCCAAGTGCGCTGCAATAAGCGACGCTCACCTTTAAATACAGTACTGCCAGCTAAGCTGACTTTAACTGTATCACCGGCCACTGGACGACCGATCACGCTGACGCAATCAGCCAAGCCCGCTTGAGCAAAAGCAGCAACCACGGCATCAACATCTGTACTCAGTACTTGAACAACCGCACCCAACTCTTCGTTGAGTAAAGCCGCATTGACTTGCTCAGCCGCTATATTGAGCACATCAAGATTGATATCCAAACCACAACGACCAGCAAAGGCCATTTCCAGTACTGTAGTGAGCAAGCCACCATCAGAACGGTCGTGGTAGGCCAATAAACGCTGCTCAGCATTCAGGCTCTGAATGGTTGCAAAGAAGGCTTTGAGATCGTCAGCACTGTCTACATCAGGCGTGCTTTGACCAATCTGGCTGTACACCTGAGCAAAAATCGATGCGCCTAAACGGTTTTGGCCGCGACCTAGATCAATCAGCACTAAAGCGCTGTCGCCTTTATCCAAACGCAGTTGCGGCGTCATGGTTTGACGAATATCAGGCACTGGGGCAAAACCTGTGATCACCAATGACAATGGTGAAGTGACTGATTTCTCAGCGCCCTCATCCTGCCAGCTGGTTTTCATCGACATCGAGTCTTTACCCACTGGAATGGTAATCCCCAGTGCTGGGCAGAGCTCCATACCTACTGCTTGGACGGTGTCATATAAACGCGCATCTTCACCTGGGTGACCGGTTGCAGCCATCCAGTTTGCAGATAAACGAATATCAGAAATCTTATTAATACGTGCTGCAGCCAAGTTTGTAACTGCTTCACCCACCGCCATACGACCTGATGCTGGTGCGTCGAGGATCGCCAGTGGCGTACGCTCACCCATCGCCATCGCTTCACCGACGTAGGCATCAAAGCTGCTGGCAGTGACAGCACAGTCAGCCACAGGCACTTGCCATGGACCAACAAACTGATCACGCGCCACTAAACCCGTTACGCTACGGTCACCAATGGTGATTAGGAAGCTTTTGCTACCCACTGCTGGGTGACGCAAAATGCGATCAGTGCTTTCTTTCAGATCAAAGCTTGCAGCGGCAAAACCGTCTTCTAACTCGTTTTCACGCGTCACAGTACGGTGCATACGCGGCGGCTTGCCGAGTAACACATCCAATGGCATATCCACTGGTTTATTATCAAAGTGGCTGTCAGCAACAATCAAATGACGCTCTTCAGTCGCTTCACCCACTACGGCAAAGGGGCAACGTTCACGTTCGCAAATCGCGGCGAAACGCTCAAGATTGTCTGGCGTTACAGCCATCACATAGCGTTCTTGCGACTCATTACACCAAATTTCCAGCGGACTCATGCCCGGCTCGTCATTGGGGATATTGCGCAAGTTAAAGATACCGCCACGACCGGCATCATTCACCAACTCTGGGAAAGCGTTGGATAAACCACCCGCACCCACGTCATGAATAAAGCTGATCGGGTTATCGTCACCCAACTGCCAGCAACGGTCGATCACTTCTTGGCAACGACGCTCCATTTCTGGGTTTTCGCGCTGCACTGAAGCAAAGTCCAAATCAGCTGATGAGGCACCGGTCGCCATCGAAGACGCTGCACCACCACCTAAACCAATCAACATGGCTGGGCCGCCCAGCACAATCAGTTTACTGCCAACAGCAATATCATCTTTCTCGACGTGCTCAGCACGGATATTACCTAGACCACCGGCCAACATAATCGGCTTATGGTAACCGCGCACTTCTTCGCCGCGTGGTGTAGTGATCGACTGCTCAAAGGTACGGAAATAACCGGTAATCGCAGGACGACCAAACTCATTATTAAATGCTGCGCCACCCAGCGGGCCTTCAAGCATGACATCTAGAGCAGTAACAATACGATCAGGTTTGCCGTACGCCACTTCCCACGGCTGGATGTAGCCTGGGATATTCAGGTTGGATACGGTAAAGCCGGTTAAACCCGCTTTTGGTTTAGAACCACGACCGGTTGCACCTTCGTCACGAATCTCACCACCGGAACCGGTTGATGCACCTGGGAAGGGTGCAATTGCCGTTGGGTGGTTGTGAGTTTCAACTTTCATCAAGATATGAATCGGCTCTTGATGCGCAGCATATTCACCGGTGACGGGATCTGGGAAGAAACGTCCAGCAGTAAAACCTTCAATCACTGAAGCGTTATCGCTATAAGCGGACAGCACGCCTTCGCTGTTCATGGCAAAGGTGTTTTTAATCATGGCAAATAGAGATTTCTCTTGTGCCTGACCATCCACATCCCAGCTGGCGTTAAATATTTTATGACGGCAATGCTCAGAGTTAGCCTGGGCAAACATCATTAATTCAATATCGTGTGGGTTACGACCGAGCTTTTTAAAGCTCTCTACCAAGTACTCGATTTCATCTTCAGCCAATGCCAAACCTAATGCTAGGTTGGCTTTCTCTAGGCTTGCAACACCACCTTCGAGCACATCAACTACAGCTAATGGGCGTGGTTGTGCATGGCTAAATAGCGCCGATGCTTCTTCCATCGCACCCAATACCAGCTGGGTCATGCGGTCATGTAATACAGCAGAAATCAGCTGAGCTTCAGCCTCGCTGTAATCACCAGTGATGTAGTACGCCATACCGCGCTCAATGCGCTGTACTTTGGCTAAACCACAGTTTTTAGCAATGTCTGTGGCTTTACTCGACCAAGGTGAAATTGTGCCAAAACGTGGCACCACTAAAAATAGGCGACCGCTTGGCTCTTGGCTTGGCACACTCGGGCCATACTTGAGCAAACGGCTGAGGACTTGGCCTTCTTCACTGCTTAATGCAGCTGAAACCTCAACAAAATGAGCAAACTCAGCGTACACAGCGCTGACTGAAGGAACCTTCTGACGTAATTGTTCAAAAAGTTTCTCGTGGCGAAAAGCAGAAAGGGCAGGTGCGCCGCGCAAGATCAGCATCGTCGTGACAGCCTCGAAAAGTTGTATGAAATGGGCTGATATTCTAGTGCCCATAGCAATAAATAACCATCCAAATCTATCTTTTAGCTGGTTATTGGCTGATAACAGGCGACATACAGCCCTACCCGAGGCTGGCGCAGTGCTTTTCTTTGCTGGATTCATGCGCTTTTGCGTATACTGCGCCCATGCGTTTACTGACCTTAACTCCTATGCGCGGCCTGATGCTGGGCTGTGTAACGATTTTTATGCTGATGCTAAACAGTTGTGGCAAGCCGCCAACAACTCTTGAGCGCATTCAGGAGCAAGGCATTTTGCAGGTGGTGACCCGCAACAGCCCGTCCACTTACTTCCAAGACCGCAACGGTAAAACCGGCTTTGAATATGAGCTAGTCAAGCATTTCGCTGATCATCTTGGCGTACAGCTGGTGATTAAAACAGCCGATAATATTGAGCAATTATTCGACAGTTTAGACTTTGAAGAGGGCCCGGTACTGGCAGCAGCGGGTTTAGTGGTCAATCCTCAGCGTTATGATCATGTGCGTTTTTCTGATGCCTACCTTGATGTGTCATCGCAATTTATTTATCACCAAAAAAACAACCGCCCGAAAAAACCTCAGCACCTTATAGGTAAAAACCTGCTGGCGCTTAAAGGCAGTATCCATGAATTCAGCCTGCAAAGCTTACAACTCGATTATCCAGAACTGAGCTATAGCGTTTCTGATCAAGTGGAAAGTGTTGATTTATTGCGCATGGTCGATGAGCAACAGATTGATATGACTCTGGTGACTTCCAACCAGATGGCGATGAATCAGGTGTATTTTCCGAATATACGTGTGGCCTTCACTTTAGCAGACAGCATTCCACTGGGCTGGGCGATTGCGGCGGGTAACGATGTCAGCCTGCTCAATGAGATCAACCGCTTCCTAGCCAACGCCAAGCAATCGGGACTGATCCAACAACTGACTGAGCGCTATTATGGTCATCTAGACACCTTAGGCTATGTTGGCGCTAATGCTTTTGCGCGACACTTACAACAGCGTTTACCCAACTATGAAGCGGCCTTTCGTGATGCCGCTAAAGAGCACGCTGTGGATTGGCGTTTACTGGCCGCCATGGGCTATCAAGAATCACATTGGCTGCCCACCGCCACCTCGAAAACCGGCGTGCGCGGCCTGATGATGCTGACCCTGCGCACAGCCAAGGCCATGGGGGTAAAAAACCGCTTAGATCCCAAACAAAGCATCCAAGGCGGCGCGCGTTATATTAGTTTATTAATCTCTAAGCTACCGGAAAGCATTTATCCGGCAGATCGGATCTGGTTTGCCCTAGCGGCCTATAACGTCGGTATGGGGCACCTTGCTGATGCGCGCAAACTGACTGCCGCCGAGGGTCTCGATCCGAATAAATGGCTGGATGTGAAAACTATATTGCCGCGCTTGGCGCAAAAGCAGTGGTACAGCAAAACCCGTTATGGCTATGCGCGCGGCGGTGAACCTGTGCATTTCGTCAATAACATTCGTCGTTATTACGATATTTTAACTTGGGTGACGCAGCCACAAATCGAAGGCACTAGCATCAGTACCGGCGGCGCACATCTACCCGGTGTGGCACCCAATGATGGTCGCAACCCAACCACTGATCCAGCGCTGATGTCACAATAAGCAGTGATCAGCCTTTGCGCCGTGCTTTAAAAAATGCTTTTAACATCTGCGCGGATTGCTCAGCCAACACCCCACCACTGATCTCGACACGGTGATTAAGAAAATCATGCGAGAAGAAACAGCCCTGGCTTTCAACTGCGCCAGCACGCGGCTCATGGGCAGCAAACACCACACGGGCAATACGTGCATGCACAATCAGCCCAGCACACATATGGCAGGGTTCTAAGGTTACATAAAGGGTGGTGGCCGGCAGTCGATAGTTTTGCACCTGCGTTGCCGCATCACGAATCGCTTGCACTTCCGCATGCCCACTGGGGTCATTGAGACTGATCGGACTATTAAAACCACGACCAATAATCTCGCCATCACGCACCAACACCGCACCCACCGGCACTTCACCCAAAGCCGCGCCCTGCTCTGCTAGGCGTAAGGCTTCTCGCATAAACAACTCATCTTGCGCCTGTAAATCATCTTGTTCTTGCATCGCCTGTATTCCCTAAATAGAAAAACGGCGAAGCCCATCACTGGGATTCGCCGCTGACAACTCAATCATTTACACCACTAGAGCTGAATCATTCCCACTCAATGGTCGCCGGTGGCTTGCTCGATACATCATAAACCACTCGTGAAATACCTTCGATTTCCGTAATGATACGACCCGATACGGTTTCCAGCAATTCGTAAGGCAAGTGCGCCCAACGTGCAGTCATAAAGTCGATGGTTTCAATCGCGCGCAATGAGACAACCCACGCATAACGGCGCTCGTCATTCACCACGCCAACCGATCTGACGGGTAAAAACACCGCAAAAGCTTGGCTGGTTTTATCGTACCAACCGGCTTTGCGTAACTCTTCGATAAAGATATGGTCCGCTAGGCGCAACATATCAGCATATTCCTTAGTCACTTCACCGAGAATACGCACACCCAAACCTGGGCCTGGGAATGGGTGACGATAGACCATATCGTGCGGCAGACCCAGCTCAACACCCAGTTTGCGTACTTCGTCTTTAAACAGTTCGCGCAGCGGTTCAACCAGCTCAAACTTCATATCTTCTGGTAAGCCACCCACGTTGTGGTGGGACTTCACTGCAACGCTTTTGCCGCCTTTAATCGATGCTGATTCAATCACGTCAGGGTAAATCGTACCCTGTGCAAGGAAATCAATACCTTCTAATTTGCTCGACTCTTCATCAAAAATCTCGATAAAGGTGCGGCCAATAATTTTACGTTTAGTTTCTGGATCAGACACGCCTTTAAGCAAGTCTAAGTAACGCTGCTCAGCGTCAACACGTATGACTTTGACACCCATATTGTCAGCGAACATACGCATCACTTGATCGCCTTCATGCAAGCGCAACAAGCCATGATCAACAAAGACACAGGTCAGCTGGCTACCAATGGCTTTATGCAATAACGCCGCCACTACCGATGAATCAACACCACCGGATAAACCCAATAGCACTTTACGATCACCGACTTGGGCACGCACTTTAGCAATGGCATCGTCAACAATATTGGCGGGCGTCCATAGACCAGCACAGCCACACACATCCAAAACAAAACGACTGATAATCGCTAAACCTTGGCTGGTTTGGGTTTCTTCAGGATGGAACTGTAAGCCGTAGTAATTGCGCGCGGCATCAGCGATACCGGCAATGGCACAACTGTCGCTGCTAGCAATAGTGGTAAAGCCTGCGGGTAAAGCAGTGATTTGCTCACCGTGACTCATCCATACGTCCAGACCACTGGGTGAAGCTGCTGTTGCTGCATCACGTAAACCATCCAACAAAGCATTATCAGCGACCACATTGACGCGTTCAGCACTGAACTGGCGCGCAGCCGCGCCTTGTACTTGACCGCCAAACTGCTGTGCGATGGCCTGCATGCCGTAGCCTAAACCTAAGACCGGTAACTGCAGATCAAACACCCACTGTGGCACTGCAGGCATATCACTGAACTGCGCCACTTCAGGCGCACCTGACAAGATAATACCGCGCGGATTAAACGCACGAATTACGTCTTCACTGACATCAAAAGGATGAATTTCACAGAACACGCCAATGCCGCGAATACGGCGCGCAATCAGCTGGGTGTACGGAGAGCCGAAATCTAAAACTAGAATACGATGAGCATGAATATCTTGTGCAGTCATGGGATAAGCCTCAATAACAATGTATCAACGTCTGAAAGGACAAACCGCCTAAATACGGCGGTTTGTTTGACTATCATGAGTTCAGCTTAGCCGACTCGATAGTTCGGTGCTTCTTTGGTGATCTGTACATCGTGTACGTGGGATTCAGCCATCCCTGCACCGGTAATACGTACAAACTCAGGCTCAGTACGCATCTGTTCAATAGTGGCACAACCGGTGTAACCCATTGAAGCGCGTAAGCCACCCATCAACTGATGAATAATGGCAGACATCGAACCTTTGTAAGGTACGCGACCTTCAATACCCTCAGGCACGAGCTTCTCAGCACCGGCACTGGTGTCTTGGAAGTAGCGATCTGATGAACCTTGCGCTTGCGCCATGGCACCCATAGAACCCATACCGCGGTAGGATTTGTAGGAACGACCTTGGAACAATTCAATTTCACCCGGTGACTCTTCAGTACCGGCGAACATTGAACCCATCATCACTGAATCTGCGCCAGCCACAATCGCTTTAGATAAGTCGCCAGAGTAGCGAATACCACCATCAGCAATCATCGGAACGCCTGTGCCTTTAAGCGCACTGGAGACATTGGCAATCGCAGAAATCTGCGGAACACCCACACCGGCAACAATACGCGTAGTACAGATTGAACCTGGACCGATACCGACTTTAACCGCATCAGCGCCTGCTTCAACTAAGGCTAAAGCGGCTGCGCCTGTGGCGATATTACCGCCAATCACTTGTACTTCTGGGAAGTTCTGTTTCACCCAGCGCACGCGATCCAGCACACCTTTAGAGTGACCGTGTGCAGTATCAACCACAATCACGTCAATACCCGCGGCTGCCAAGGCAGTCACGCGCTCTTCAGTATCAGCACCGGTACCCACTGCCGCACCAACACGCAGGCGACCTTGGCTATCTTTCGATGCTAATGGGTAGCTTTTGGCTTTTTCGATATCGCGGAAGGTGACCATGCCACGCAACTGAAACTTATCATTGACCACTAGCATTTTTTCAATGCGGTGCTCATAGAGTTTAGTTTTGATTTCTTCAAGGCCAGTGCCTTCACTGACGGTAATCAGCTCTTCTTTAGGCGTCATAATCGCCGTTACAGTATCGCCCGCATTGGGCGTGTAACGCAGGTCACGACCTGTAACTATGCCAACTAATTGCTTGCCAGTATCAAGCACAGGAAAACCCGAGAAGCCGAGTTCATCTGCACGCTTAAGCAAATCAATGATTTTAGTGTCTGGAGTCACAGTAACAGGATCATGCACAATGGCAGTTTCGTAGCGCTTAACTTTGCGCACTTCAGCTGCTTGCTGTTCAACTGTCATGTTTTTATGAATGATACCGATGCCGCCTTCTTGTGCCATAGCAATGGCCAAGCGTGACTCGGTAACAGTATCCATTGCTGCAGAAAGCAATGGAATATTAAGTACGATATCCCGTGTAAGACGGGTTTTTAAACTGACATCTTTGGGTAAAACCTCGGAATAACCGGGGATTAATAATACATCATCAAAGGTCAGAGCTTCTTGGCTGATACGCAGCATATTGCACGCTCCCGTACGGGAAAAATGGAAGCGCGGTATTATACCGCGCAACGTTGGGCTTCTCAATGGTTAAAACACGTAAACGTACTCAAATCCAAGCTAAGCAATTCATTTACTCAATATCTTTACGCTTATAGGGATAGACATCAATCACCTTACCTTCCCGAATAGCCTCCTGCAGGCCTTGCCAGTACTTGGCAGTAAACAAGTCGCCATGCAACTGGCTGAACAGTTTACGCTGCTTTGGGTCGGTAAACAAAAAGCGTGGAAACTCTTCTGGAAATACATCATGCGGACCCACCGAATACCAAGGCTCAGCCGACATTTCATCTTCTGGAAAGCGCGCCTCAGGAATATTGCGGAAATTAACTTCGGTTAAATAACTGATTTCATCGTAATCATAAAACACCACACGACCGTGACGGGTCACACCAAAGTTTTTCAACAGCATATCGCCGGGGAAAATATTCGCTGCCGCCAACTGTTTAATCGCCAGACCGTACTCTTCTAATGCATCACTGATTTGCTGTTCATTGGCATTATCCAGATAAATATTCAGCGGGATCATACGGCGCTCAGTCCAGCAGTGGCGGATTAACACTTCATCGCCCTGCACTTCCACGGTGGCCGGTGCCACTTCGAGCAATTCGCGTAAGCACTCAGTTTCAAACTTGGCTAAGGGAAAGCGCAAATCGGAAAATTCTTGTGTATCCGCCAAGCGCCCAACACGGTCGACATATTTAACCATGCGGTAGCGATCAATCACCGTCTCGCGAGTGACATTTTTCGACGGTGAAAAGCGGTCTTTAATAATTTTAAACACCGTACTAAAACCCGGCAAAGTGAACACAGTCATCACCATACCGCGCACGCCGGGTGCCATAATAAACTGATCGTCAGTGGTTTCTAAATGCTCAATCAAGGAGCGGTAAAATTCAGACTTACCTTGCTTATAGAAACCAATCGAGGTGTAGAGCTCAGAAATATGTTTACGCGGCAAAATACGGCGCAAGAAACTGACAAACTCCGCTGGATAAGCGACTCGGACCATAAAGTAAGAGCGGGTAAAGGAGAAAATAATTGAGACTTCAGCCTCATCGATAATCACCGTATCCATACGGATACCCTGATCTTCACGATTGAGCATCGGCATCACCAGCGGCCACTGCTCATCTTGCGTGAATACGCGGCCCACTAAGTACGCGCCTTTATTGCGGTATAGGCGTGAGCTGTAGAGCTCAATGCACAACTCAGGATCTTTACGCACCCAATCGGGCAAGCTGGCACTGAGCTGCTCTTCGAGACGGACAAGGTCACCTTCTTGATCAGCATAGGGCACGGAAAAACGATAATCTTCACTGATTTGGCGCAAAGTCGCCGCAAGATCACCATGGGGACGGTAGGTGCGAATTTGCATCGGGGCTTCATTAAGACGCAATTCAGGACGAGTGGTGTGCACAAACATGCAGGTATCACTGATCAAGTCATGACTAAAGAGACTATTAAAAATCGAGTTAAACCAAGTCTCGGCCAGCTCATCGTCCAGGCGCGACTCAATTTGGCCAATATAAGACTCTTTGATCTGCGGCCAGTACGCAATATCCATCAGCGTGTCTTTACCGCATTGCGTGAGTAAAAAGCTGCGAGTCAACTCAACGCGTATTTTATAGAGCTGAATCCGCTCTGCTGATGCATCTTGAATCTCTTGCCATTGCGCCTTCTCAAAACGCTCACGACCTAAATTAGTGATCTGTCGAAACTCTTCTCGATAATGATCAAAACCATCTAAAATCTGTCGCGCTATCGCCATTGCAGAACAATTAATAGTCATCTAAGCCACTCCACTTATAGATATACAGCGTCCGTGCACACGGCTGACCCGATGCACCACATACAATTACCTGCCAGTTTACTGTGCTAATTCCTGCTCAGTAAACAAACCATCGAATAACATACTGGACAAATAGCGCTCGCCAGAATCCGGCAGAATCACCACCATAGTTTTGCCCTGCATCTGCGGCTGCTGTGCGAGTCGTACCGCGGCAGCCATGGCTGCACCACAGGAAATACCGCACAAGATACCTTCTTCACGCATTAAGCGCAGAGCCATAATTTTGGCTTCTTCATCGCTGACCTGTTCAACTTGATCGAGCATGCTTAAATCTAAATTCTTCGGCACAAAGCCAGCACCAATGCCTTGAATCTGATGCGGTGCGGGGGCTGCTGCTTGACCGGCCAATACTTGGCTGATCACGGGTGAGTTTAAGGGCTCAACCCCCACCGATAAAATTGGCTTACCGCAGGTGTTTTTAATATAACGCGAAATGCCTGTCAGCGTACCGCCCGTCCCAATCCCACTGACCAAGACATCAATCGCGCCATCGGTATCATTCCAGATTTCTGGGCCTGTAGTTTTCTCATGCACATCAGGGTTGGCTGGGTTATCAAACTGTTGCAGCACTAAGTATTTCTCCGGAGCACTGGCCGCAATTTCATGTGCTTTATCAATTGCACCCTGCATCCCTTTCGCTGGCTCAGTCAACACCAGTTCAGCGCCGAGGGCTTTAAGGATTTTACGACGTTCAATACTCATCGACGAGGGCATGGTTAAGATCAGTTTATAACCACGCGCTGCGGCCACAAAGGCCAAACCAATGCCGGTATTGCCAGAAGTGGGTTCAACCATAGTCACGCTCGGCTTAAGTGCACCCGAGGCTTCTGCTGCTTGCACCATACCCACGCCGACACGGCACTTGACCGAACCTGCTGGATTGCGTGCTTCTAATTTAGCTAAAATAGTGACACCGGCTGGGCCTAAGCGGTTGATCTGCACCAAAGGTGTATTACCCACGCTCTGCGCATTGTCGACATAAATACGGCTCATACAATATTTCCTTAAGTCATTGTTTTATAACAACGAGCCTAAAGCCCTGAGCGCTAAGCGTCCAGCCTGTTTTTACAGCAATAATGCCCACACAATGACTAAAACCCTGCTTTCGTTCACAAACCTAAGATTGGCAAGGTATAGTGGCCCCTTATTCATGCATTTAAATACAATAACGCGCAAGTCGTGCAGAGGTCTCTATGAAGTTTTCTGGTACTCCATCCTATGTTGCTACAGATGATCTTAAACTCGCAGTCAATGCGGCGATTACCCTAGAAAGACCGCTATTGGTAAAAGGTGAGCCGGGCACGGGTAAAACCATGCTGGCGGAACAACTGGCAGAATCTTTTGGGGTGCGCTTAATTACCTGGCATATTAAATCCACCACCAAAGCGCACCAAGGTCTGTATGAATACGATGCCGTCAGCCGTTTGCGCGATTCGCAACTCAATGCGGACAAAGTCAATGATGTACGCAACTACATTAATAAAGGCAAACTCTGGGAAGCCTTTGAGTC